>DQGV01000152.1 GCA_003524705.1 Anaerolineae bacterium
TCCGCCGCCCGGATTTCCCGGACTTGAAACGATTCTCCCGCTTTTATTAACCGATTCCCGAATAACAATTCCCGACATTATTCAAAAAATGCACACAAATCCAAGAAAAATATTTAATTTGCCTGAACAAGCAGAAACTTGGGTTGAAGTGGATGAAAACGAAACATACGAAATCAAAGCCGAAAATCAATTCACAAAATGCGGTTGGACTCCCTTTGAAGGTTGGAAAGTAAAAGGCAAGGTCAAAAAAGTTGTGTTAAGAGGAAAGACAACCTTTGAAGATGGGAAGTTTTTGGTTGAGGGAGGATATGGAAAGAACGTTAGAGGATAAGTGCCTAGCCACAGAGAACACAGAGTTCTCAGAGATTTTTAATTGCTCTTCTCATTTTCTCTGTGACCTCTGTGGCTAAAGAAATGGCTACAAGAAAAACTATCCGAAATGTTAGCCTACAAGCCCACATTTTGGGGTATCTGTTTAGACAACCCTCTCTCCACACCCACAAAAACTGTGGATAACTGCCCCAGAACTGTGGAAAACTACCCAAGCCTGTGGATAGTACCCTAGTTTACGAGGGGATTTGTCGGACAGATTAACAAACGTTAAACACCATATATGGGGGGTGCTTTTTTATAAAACCGATATATGGAAAACTCAAAAAAAGTAAACTTAAAACTCACTTATCTGTGTGGATAAGTTATCCTTAGAATGTCCACATCAAATAAAATGTTGAATTGTAAAATCAAGCCTACACGTAGGGTGAAGCGTTGCACTTTATCCTGTATATAGGGTTTTATTAATCTTATCCACATTATCCACACCCCCTACTATTATTACGAATCCATAAGAATATTATAAATATACTTGATTCTCTTATACAATGCGCTTTGTAAGAATGTCCCACTTTACACCCATGGTTTTCATAAAAGATAATTTGTAAACATGGGCATACATAACAACCTTGGGAGGTTGCCATGGATATGATCAAAGTTTCAGCCAACTCCCGTACTTCGGCAGTAGCAGGTGCAATTGCTGGAGTCATTCGTGAACACAAACGGGCAGAAGTGCAAGCCATTGGTGCTGGCGCTGTGAACCAAGCAGTGAAAGCGTTGGTGCTTGCATCGAGTTATCTCAAAAACGATGGGATTGATGTTACGTGCGTCCCTGAGTTTGTAGATGTTGAGATAGATGATAAAGTTCGCACAGCCATTAAATTAGTTGTCGAACCACGCGCTCCACTTTCAACAGCGGCGTAAAATGAAAACCTGAGTGCGTCGCACTTAACAAGATGAAGAATTATCTTGAAAAGTTAAGTGCGACGCACCCTTGCTTTTGTCGGGGGTATCGCGTACCCGTTTATGGGTATAATTTCAAGGTGGATGTCTCGCTTCACACCTACGGGATAGTTGATTCTCGGGCGTGAGCAGATTCTTTCCACCGAAACATTCTCATGTTTGCTCAACATAAATTTCCACGCTTTGCTTTGGTTTTGATTTTGCTCATCAGTTTGTGTGCAAGTCTCTTCGCGCCGAAGGTGGATGGTGTGGAGGCGAAGCCAAACAAATCAGGTACTATGCAAATCATAATAAATGAAATTGCATGGGCAGGTACACAAGCCAATGTTAATGCTGAATGGATTGAATTATATAATCCTAATGCTGTTGCTATCAATCTAAATGGCTGGACATTGCGGGCTACTGACGGGACACCAAATATTACCTTAACAGGGGTAATTCCTGCCAATGGGTTTTACTTGTTAGAGCGAACAGCCGATACTACAGTAAATGATATTACTGCCGACCAAATTTATACTGGCGCCCTTGGGAATGTTGTTGAAAATCTCGAATTGAGAGATTCAGGAAGTGTTTTAATTGATACAGCAAATGAAGGAGGAGTGGCTTGGTTTGCAGGTAATGCTACTGGGTTTTTCAGTATGGAGCGAATCGGTATTATTGCAGATAGTTCTTTTTCTTGGGTAACTAACAATGGGATAGTAAGAAATGGAGTTGATTCAGGTGGAAATTCAATAAATGGCACACCGAAACAAATAAACTCTTTTGTAATACCAACCAGCACTCCAACAAATACAAATACCCCCACAATCACATTCACCCCAACAGAAACTTTAACTCCCTCTCTTACGCCTACAATCACAAACACTCCAATCTTTTCACTCACACCATCTCTCACACCCGCCCCCGGCGAAGTCATCATCAGCGAAGTAGCATGGGCTGGCACACGCGCCTCACCAGATGATGAATGGATAGAACTCTACAACACACGCCCGTTTCCCATTAACTTAAATGGATGGCGGTTAGTCAACTCTAGTGGCAGTGTCGATATTTTATTAAGTAGTATTATCCCAGCCAATGGATTCTTATTGTTTGAGCGTGGTTCTAACAATACAGTCAGCAATATCCTTGTGCCTGCAAATCAAATTTACACAGGCGCATTAGCAGATACTAACGATTTTCTGCGCTTACGCAAACCAGATGGAACAATTATAGATACTGCCAATGCTAACAGCGGCTCATGGCCCGCAGGTGGTGGCAGTAATTCTGCTTCTATGGAACGTTATCTTTCTGGCTCAACGGCTTCTACAGATAATGATTTTGGCTGGTTAACAAGTACAAGTACTAGTAGCGGTGTTGATGCGGCTGGAAATCCCATTTATGGAACGCCGGGTAATGGCAATGTAACCTTTACTGTCACCGCCACGTTTACACCTATTGTCACTGCTACCTCTACACCAGCAGGAGTCCGGTCAGTCATTATCAACGAAGTGGCGTGGGCTGGAACTGCCTCTGGTTTTGTAGACGATGAATGGATAGAGTTATACAACACAACCAATGCCGCAATCAACATCACTGGTTGGAGAATTACAGCATCAGATGGCACACCAAATATTACACTAACGAGTATTATCCCTGCTGGTGGATATTTCTTGCTTGAACGCGGAGAAAATTTAACAGACAATACAACCGTATCCGATATCCCAGCCGACCAAATCTACACTGGCAATGCCTTATCCAATAGTGGCGAAGCTCTCACTTTGTATGATGCTTCAAATAAAGTGATAGATACAGCCAATGGTAATGGTGGCGCATGGCCCCGTGGAAGTTCATCAACTTATGGAACTATGGAAAGAATCTTAGGTACTGCTGATAGTGATAGCGCATGGATTACAAATACCGGTGTCAAACGCAATGGTCTCAATGCAAATGGCGGTATTATTTTAGGAACACCCAAGCAAAGTAATACAGTGGGGCCAACCCCTACACCTACCAGACCTGCCACAATCACATCTACACCGACTTTCCCAATTGACCCACGCCCCATTATCAACGAAATTCTTCCACGCCCTGGCTTTGACTGGAATCAAGATGGCGAAGTCAATGTATATGATGAGTTTATTGAAATCAAAAACTTAAGTCCAATTGATATTAAATTAAATGGATGGAGATTAGATAAAGGTGCAGGCTCTACTCCATTTTCATTGCCAAATATCACCCTCAAACCCAACGAAAGAATCGTCTTTTATAGTTCTGAAACAAATCTCTTGTTGAGTGATGGCGGTGAAACCATACGTCTCCTAAACGCAAGTAGCAAAATTTATGATGCTTATACTTACACGGTTGCGAAAGAAGCCGATAAATCCATTTGCCGTTTGCCCGACGGCAATGTGTATGGCGGTTGGTTTGATGATTGTCTTCCAACGCCAAACTTAAGTAATACACGCGAAGGTAGTGTCCCAACATCACCTGATGGAAATGAATCAGTAGTTTGCAATTTGCCCGATACAATTCCCGCCGACTTTTTCTTTGCCGAATGCGGAGGTTATGGTGCCAATATTTGGAATCCATTGTATTGGGATACACTTTTCAAAATGTTTATCCAAAACAATACAACCAAATGGGAATCTTTTATAGAATAAAACATGGAATCATTTTTTTCTTTTCTTGAAAAACGAGTGGATGATGTTTCATCACTTTTATGCGTGGGACTTGACCCGCATATCTCTGACCTTGAATCTCCAACCGCCGCTTCTGCGCTGACGTTCTGCTTGAATCTTGTTAAGCAAACATCTCGCTACGCCGCGGCATATAAACCCAACGCCGCATTCTTTGAAGTCTTTGGTGCAGAAGGTTGGACAGTTTTAAAACAAGTTGTTGAAAGTGTAAAAGAAGAGTCGCATAAACAAGGCTCAACTATCCCCGTAGTCTTAGACGCGAAGCGTGGTGATATTGCATCCACTGCTGAGGCGTATGCCCAATCCGCATTTGAATCATTAGGCGTTGATGGAATCACATTGAGTCCATATCTCGGAAAAGATTCAATTGAGCCATTTATTCGAGTGAGAGAAAAAGGTGTATTTGTTTTATGCAAAACATCGAATGCAGGTAGTGGAGATTTGCAAGATGTGTTAGTCAATAACCAACCGTTATACATTCATGTAGCAAAACTTGCAGAACAATGGAATGAAAAAAATAATGTCGGCATTGTGGTTGGCGCAACGCATTTGGATGCGATGAAAAAAATCCGTGAGGCTGTGCCGAATGTATGGTTTCTGACTCCAGGTGTTGGTACGCAAGGCGCGGATTTAGAATCTGCGATGAAAGCTGGTTTGCGAAAAGATGGCAAAGGCATGTTGATTCCAGTTTCGCGCGCGATTTCACGTGCAAGCAATCCTGCCAAAGCCGCCGCAGATTTGCGTGATGAAATGTTGGGCTACAAAATGGCTGGTGTGCAGAGATAATTTTTCACTCCCCCAAAAGTAGCCATGACAATTAAACAATGTGGATTATAATTTTTCAAATGCCACAAGATAAATCTCAATCTCCAACTGAAAAACAAAATATCCCAATGCATGTCGCCATCATTATGGATGGCAATGGGCGTTGGGCAAAATCGCGCGGGTTGCCACGTTTGTTTGGGCATCAAGCAGGCTCAAAGACTGTTAAGAAAATTATCACGGCTTGTTTAGAGCGTGGGATTAAATTTTTAACCTTGTATACTTTTTCAACTGAAAACTGGTCTCGCCCTGTGTTTGAAGTAAAAGGGCTGATGACATTAATCGGTGATTATATTGACCGCGAAGCCATGAAGTTGCATAAACTTGGTGTGCGTTTTAAGCATTTAGGTCGCATTGAAGGCTTGCCAAAATTTTTACAAGAAAAAATTAAAAAAGCGATTGAACTCACTGAGAACAATTTAGGCATTACGGTATGTGTGGCATTAAATTATGGCGGACGAAACGATATTATTGATGCTGTTAAAGCCATCTTGGCAAGTGGTATCAAGCCTGAAGAAATCACTGAAGAAAAAGTTTCGGAATATTTAGCCACACGCGGAATCCCTGAACCAGATTTGGTCATTCGCACTAGTGGAGAAAACCGCCTCTCTAACTTTTTGGTTTGGGAAACTGCTTACAGCGAATTATTTTTTACGCCTGCA
>DQGV01000416.1 GCA_003524705.1 Anaerolineae bacterium
AGTCAAAGAAAAATATTTGAAGAAATGGCGCAAGTCCGAAAATATTTGGTTGAGACGAACAACTTTATTATTTCAGTTAGGATATAAAAAAGAAACAGATTTTGATTTAATGTGTGAAATCATCAAAGAAAATTTAGGTTCTGATGAATTTTTTATCAACAAAGCTATCGGCTGGGCGTTGAGACAATACGCGCATACGAATCCAATGCCTGTTAAAAATTTTGTAAAAGCCACTAAAGAATTAAATTCTTTAAGTCGCAGAGAAGCATTGAAAAATATCGGCGAGTAAAAATTTATCGGTACAAAGCAAAAATTGTCACGCCATCAAATTGATGTTCATAGACAACTTCTTGATTCGCAAAAATTTGCAACATCGGATTCTTATCTACTGCTTCACCTAAAGTTGTTTGGCGGCTTTGCACTACAAACCAATCGGCTTCATTCATAATTCGTGAAACTGGCATCGGCGCATCTGCACCCAACACACTCGGCACACTTGCTGGAGCCAAAATCAAAATATCATCGCGCAAATATCCATACGTTTGATAATAAATCATCACATCATGGCTCCACGGGTCAACCCAAACCAAATCACCGGGCTGGGCTTGTTCATTCAAAATTGGCAAAGCCAATTGATACGTTTCACACCAATAAGTCGTTTCCAAACCTAAATCATTCGCACCACGTATTCCGCCAACGCTTTCACCATAATAAGATAATAGATGTGGATATAAACGAATCATCGAAATGATTTGTGGAGCAAATGCGATTAACGCCAACAAAACAATTCCGCTTCTGACTACGGTCGGCTTGTTCCATTGACTTGAAATTTTTTCTACGCTTGAAGCAAGATATGCAAACCCAATCCCTGCTAAGCCTGCCAAAAACGGAAATGACACCATGATTAAGCGTTCATTGTCATAGACCATGCTCTGACCAATTGCAATGGCTAAAATGGGAGTCAATGCTGAAAGAAACAGCAACCAACTCAACCCTTTGTCTTGACGCGCAATTGCCGAAGAGATGAATCCTGTAAAATATAAAATCGTCAACGTGATGGGCAAGACTGCCCACAACATCACAAATCCAAAATGCCAAGGCGGTGGCATGAAAAATTGACCGAGATAATATTGCCCGATAGGCCAATGATTAACGGTGACAAAGAGAATATACTCAGTAATTCTTTCAATGGTGTGATGATAAAGCCAGGGCCAAGCAATAAAAAATACTGGAATGGCTGTAACGCCCATAATGAATAAACGAATAAACAAATATAACTTACGATGAAAAATTAACAGCCATAAAACAAATGTGATGGGAATAAAAACTGAATTGATTTTTGTAGCTAACGCCAAGCCCCATACTACGCCAAGTAATAAACCCCAAGCCCAATATTTTTGATTGAGTGTTTTCCAAAATAAAAATGTGACCACGAATGCTGAAAACGCAGCGGGGACATCTAGTGCAGAAAGATGGGCATGAAAGAAAAAACGCGGCATGGTTAATAATGCCGCGACAGATGCAAAGCCTGCCACTTGACCATAAGATTCTTGAATCCAAAAATATAAAAGCCCTGCCAAGATAGCAACTAAAATCATATTCCCCAAACGATGCGCAAGTAAATCATCAGCAAAGTTTTTCGTGATAGACCAAATTAATCCAGACCAAACTTTATTCAATGGCGGATGTTCTTTGTTTATCGTCCACGCATTTGCGATTGATTCATCTGTAAATGCTTCGCTTGGCTTTGTAAAAACTTCTCCATACCAATTGATATAAGATTCAGAGGCGGCGATGTAAGCGGGTTCATCCCATGTTAAACCGATATTTGATGCGGTGGCTAACAATAAAATGAAAACAAAAATTGAAATCAGAATTGCCTTTTGATGTGAAGTTAGTTGAATTGAATTCATATCTACCCATGAGTTAAAAAGTAATATTTAATGAAATTAGGATTTGACAATAGACCATAGACGGTAAAAAACGGTCTATGATCTATTGTCCATCGTCTTATTCTCTATTTCTCAAGAACTCTGTCGCATCTTTGAAATGATTTTTGAGATAAGCAATCACTTCGGGATCATATCCACTTTCATCGAGTGCTTTATCCATACACCAATACCATTGGTCACGTTCTTTGGGTCCAATGGCAAATGGCTGATGCCGCCTTTTCAAAGCGGGATGTCCGCGTGTTTCGATGTAGGTTTGTGGTCCGCCAGTCCAACCTACCAAAAACAGAAAAAACTTTTCGCGTGACTGCTTCAAGTTTTTCGGGTGCACTGCAAGCACATCCTTGGCTTCGGGTGCAGTTTCCATTAAATCGTAAAAGCGGGTGATAAGTTTTTTTATACCTGCTTCTTCACCCATTAATTCGTAGAGAGATTTTGTTTCATCCATAATCAAATTATAAATTAAAGAACTAGACAAGTAAACAAAATAACTAAACTGTTTTTCTATGATTTATAATCAAAGCAAAATAGGAGAAACCATGCTCAAACAAGTACCCACCGAAGAACTTGAAGTAGGACTCGATGAAATCAAAGCATCGCCAAAAGATAATGGCGTTTTGGAAATGATTGTCCGCAGACCTGAAACCGAAACCAGAGAAATTATCAATTCTGCTGAAATCAATTTGGAAACTGGGCTTGAAGGCGATAATTGGAAAGCGCGTGGCAGTTCCGCCATGCCCGATGGTTCCGCTGACCCCGAAGCTCAAATCACATTGATGAATACACGTGTCATTCAATTGCTTTCAGGCGATAAAGAAAATTGGCAATGGGCTGGTGACCAATTATTTGTAGATATGGATTTAGGCATTGAAAACCTCCCGCCTCATTCTCGCATTCAAGTTGGTTCAGCGATTCTTGAAATTTCTGCCAAGCCTCATACGGGATGCAAAAAATTCTCAGGTCGCTTTGGTGTAGAGGCATTAGCCTTTATCAGCACACCGTTAGGTAAAGCCTTGCGCATGCGTGGCGTCAATGCTAAGGTGATTCAAGCAGGTGAAATCAAAGTTGGTGATGCTGTTAAGAAGTTATGATCACCCTCTCACCTATCGGAACAGTCAAAAACACAAGAAAAGAAATTGAAGATGACAATTGGGGCAATGTCACTTCAATTATTGAGTTAGATTCTAAGTTTGATGAAGAAGCCTTATATGAAATCGAATCTTTTTCACATGCGGAAATCACCTTAGCATTGACGCCACGCATGCGCAAGGCTTTACCTAACGGTGTGCTGATAAAGGCTAATGCCTCTACACCAAAGCGACCTGAGAATTTT
>DQGV01000077.1 GCA_003524705.1 Anaerolineae bacterium
TTATAACCCGCCTTTTTTATTTAATTTAATCTTTTGCTTTATAATGGCTTTACACAACGAGCAAACAATGGACTCAAACCAATTCCCTACACCGATGATTCAGCCACAAAGAGATCCGCAAACCTTTAACTACTACAAATTTCCAGATGTCTCCTTCTGGCAAGATGACCCTACCACGCCACAAGGAATTAATTTCACAAAAATGAAAACATTAACGCATGGAGTCATAATTCGTGCTGGTCAAAACTTGTGGGAAGATAACGAATTCAAAATTTCATGGGCAAATGCCAAACATGTAGGTCTTTCAAGAGGTTCGTATTGGTTTTATGACAGCCGTGCCAACCCCAAACGCCAAGCTGAAAAATGGGTAGAAGTGATGGGCAATGACCTTGGCGAAATGGAAATGTGGTGCGACTTTGAAGACCGCTATGGAGGGCAATTCACTGGTTGGCGGCATTGGTTTGATTTTATGGAACGCTTGCGTCAATTAGTGCCACATAAACAACTTGGCGTTTACACAGGCTATTATTATTGGCAAGAGTTTGCCGCAGGCATTAGCTATTTTGGCAAATACCCATTATGGATTGCATGGTACAACCCTGAACTGCCACGCATTCCACCCATTTGGGATGATTGGCTATATTGGCAATTCACAGATAATGGTGATGGAACTTTATATGGTGTGGAAAGCCTCAACATTGACTTAAACTATTTTAACGGCACAGAAACAGACTTCTTAGCGCGTTATCCAAATTCGCAAGTACAAGCCACATTGATTGCAACATTTGGAAATGTAAAAGTGGAATATAGGAAAGTAAATTAGGAGAATATTATGCCTCAATACAGCATGACCCCTATTAGTAACGGAACTAGATTACGAACAGACCATAACACATTTGCAAGCACCATCACATCATACAATCGCGGGCAACTGATTGTGGGAGATGAAGTTTGGGAAGCCCCAGCAGATGGAACCGAAGTAAGACGCGGTGATAAATGGTTACGTGTCACATCAGTAGACGGAGTCAACATTGTAGACAGGGGTTGGATGGCATACATCCACAAAGGCGTTCCAATTTGCAATAACTTTCAAGAAATCCCAGATCCCGACCCAGACCCCACACCTGTTTTTCCTGAATCATTTATTCTGACAGACCCGAATGGTGCAAGAGCGGAATATGTTTTTGTAAGAATTATTGAAGAATAAAAATTATTTTCAAAATAGATTATTGATTCTTAAAAACGTAATAATACAATTATTTTTATAATCCTCTCATGCGCAAAGGACTCTTACTCTACAACCCAGCCGCAGGACGATTCCCTGTGCGAAGATTCGTGCGTGGAATCATCAAACCGTTAAAAGAATCTGGTTGGAGCATTGACATCGCCGAAACATTAAGCGGCACACATGCGATTCAAACTGCACATCAAGCCGCCGGAGAAAATTATGATGCCGTCTTTGCCATCGGCGGCGACGGCACAGTTGGTCAAGTCGCCAGTGGATTGGTCAACACAGAAACTGCATTAGCCGTGTTACCTGCTGGCACAACAAATGTGTGGGCATTAGAACAAGGTCAAGTTCCATTTGATTGGTTCAAGTGGAATGCATTAAGTCAAAATGCAAAATTGCTTGCAAATGTCGAACCGCAATATGTAGATGTCGGTATCTGCAATGACCGTCCGTTTTTATTATGGGCAGGTTGTGGACTTGATGCACAAACAATAGAAAAAATTGAACCGCGTCCGCGTTTTTTCAAACACATGTCTGTGCCGCATTTTTTTGTCACCACCGTTTGGGAAGCCAGTTTTTGGCAAGGACTTGATTTACGCGTCTATCAAGAAGATAAACTTGTAGAAGGTCGTTATCTCGTTGCCGTTGCTACGAACATTCGGCATTATGCAGGCGGTATGTCTGTCTTGTCACCCAATGCATTGCTTGATGATGGTGAAATGGATTTATGGTTATTAAGTGGCGAAACATTAGCAGATACATTCCGCCATTTTTTTGATTTAGTTGCAGGTCGGCATCTCACCTCAGACCAAGCCCGTTGCATTCCATTTCAAAATGTGCGCATTGAATCCGATGCAAATTTTTCTATTCAAGTTGATGGTGACCCTGTGCTTGGCGGCAAAACAGCAGAAATCAAAGTTCAACATCGCGCGCTAAAAGTGCTCATGCCTGAAAACGCTTTATACTTGTTGAAAAACCCGAAAAAATAAAATGGATATTCGCCCCTTCTTAAATCGTTTTGTGATAATTGGTTCTTTGATATTGGCTGGGATTTTGATTTTGATAACATTGATTCTCATCGGCTGGACATCTCCCCGCTTCTCTCCTGACGTGGGATTTGCTCCAGCAGACCTCACCATGATTCCCGCCCCGACTCATACACCCGGCATTCCTCCAACCCTTACTCCTGACCCACTTGCCTCCCCAACTTTTGACCCAAATACAATTGCTCTCAATGGTTATGTGCAAATTAGTGGAACTGGAAGTGATGGATTAAGAATCCGTTCTGCACCGGGCTTGAATACAGAAACTGTTTTTCGTGGTGAAGAATCAGAAGTGTTTGTTGTCAAAGATGGTCCACAAACTGGTGATGGATATACATGGTGGTATCTCGTCGCGCCGTATGATGATACCCGCGCAGGCTGGGCGGCAGATGAATTTTTGGCTGTCATTCCGCCTCCGTAAAATTTATATTTTGTAGGGGCGGGGTTTTCCCGCCCAATAAGATAGGGCGAGATGACCTCGCCCCTACAATAACATAAGGAAAATAAATGAACGAAAAACCAACTGGCATCACTGCCAATAAAAGCAAACGAGAATTTACAATTACATGGGACTCAGGACATACAAGTATATATCCGTTTGGATTGTTACGCGCGGCTTGTCCATGTGCTTCGTGTCGTGGTGGGCATGAAAACATGAGCACTGAACCTGATGAAAATGTGTTTACAAAAGAAATGGAAGATAACCCGACGACAAGAATCGCAAATGTCGTAGCTGTGGGTTCGTATGCGTTAACTATCGTTTGGGAAGATGGGCATGATTACGGCATCTTCAATTGGCATTATTTGCGGAAGTTATGTCCGTGTGATGAATGTAGGAAAAAGTAGGGGCACGATGTATCGTGCCCTTACAAATAATTTACGGGGTTGATGTAGGACTTGGTGTTCTCGTCGGTGTGCGGGAAGGTGTAAGGTTAGATGATGTTGAGGTTGCTGGAGCAGGTGTCCTCGTAGGGGTTGAGGCGCCGCCTCGTGGAGTGGATGTAGGCGGAACTAAAACATCCAATCGTTGTTCGGCTTCTTCACGCATTTCTTCTGTCATAGCATCTTCATCAAGGTCAAGTAAAGCATTCCATGCTTCAATCGCTTCGCCAATATCGTCACGTCCTTCTTGAATTTTTGCTAACCAATAATAAACCAGCGCATTTTGTTCTTCGGTTTCGGCAAGGTCAATGGCTACTTCAATTTGTAAAAATGCGTTGCCAAATTTTGAATCGAGATAATTTGCACGAGCATAACCAATGCGTGCTTCAAAATTACGATCATCTTCTGCAACTGCGACAGCGAAATCATCAAGTGCTTCTTCGCCATTTCCTAATTCAACATTCGCTAAACCACGATACACATAATAATCACGCACGCCATTGGGGTTTAAGTCAATGGCACGATTCATGATTGTAACAACTTGCTCATATTCACCCAAACGATACAAAACCAAACCAAGTTTTGCGAAAGCAGTAGCATCTTCTACTTCGTAATTTGTGTATAACTGCAAAGCATCGAATGCGCGTGGATAATCTTCTACTTGAATGTATAAATCGCTTAGTAATCTATAAGTAGATAAATTGGTAATATCTAAGGCGTAGGCTTCTTCGGCATAGATGAGGGCTTGTTCAATATCCTCTTCGGCGAGATATGCACTCGCTAAAGCCAAATACACTTCGGATGAGCCAGGCATATATTCTTGAGCTTGTTCTAAATCTTCGAGGGCATCTTGAATGTCGTCGCGTCTTATATAAAAACGAGCGCGTTCAAGATATGCTTCTCCGTAAAATGGGTCGCGTTCAATTGCTTCGGCAAATAAATTTTCAGCATTAAAGTTTGGGTTGATAAGTAAACGCGCACGTGCTAAACCTAAATAAGCCGGTGCAAAATTATCATCAATATCTAAAGCATCGTTGTAATAACGAATAGCAGAATTTCCTTCGCCTTTAAAGCGATAGGCTTCACCGATGTAATATGGAATATCAGCCGCATCTGGTTCCAGTGGTTGAAGTAATTCCATGTTTAAAATAAATGCATCCCAATCACCTTTTTTGTAAGCATCTTGTGCAATGCGATATTGGTCAATTGAAGCTGGTGAACGCGGCGTGTTGACGTATAAAGGTGTAGGCGTATAGGTTTGTGGCAAATATGCCCATAAAGGAGTTGGTCCACCAAATACTCTTGTAGGAATTGCTGTCGCGCCAAATAAAGTCGGTGTGGCTGTAAATGTCGGTGATGGACCCGGTGTGTGTGTTTCGGTTGGTCTTAAATTCGTCTGGCGCGGCAATATCAAGCCAAAGAAAACATAC
>DQGV01000102.1:0-168 GCA_003524705.1 Anaerolineae bacterium
AATCATCGGGCATAAAATTCGGTTCGAGATAAACCCAGGCGAATCATTCGCTTCCCATGCTTCTTTGTTCATCGCTTTGCATAACTCAAGCGTGGTCGCTAACGTTTCGTCACTGGTCGCCAAGCCTTTGATCACTTCCACCAATTTCATCACAGGCACAGGATTCAT
>DQGV01000102.1:371-8776 GCA_003524705.1 Anaerolineae bacterium
TTTCATCACAGGCACAGGATTCATAAAATGCATCCCGATCACTTTGTCAGGCCGTTTGGTTTGTGACGCAATTTTTGTAATCGAAATGGATGATGTATTGCTGGCTAAAATCACACCTTCACGGGCAACACGGTCTAACTCTTTGAAAATTTTGAATTTCAATTCTGGGTTTTCAGTTGCGGCTTCGATGATGAAATCCGCTTCAATTACGCTGTCGTATGATGACGCATATTTGATATTGTCCGCGCTTGATTTTTGTTCTTGATTAATCGTCCCCTTCGACAAAAGTTTTTCAGTGGATTTATTAATCGCCGCTTTGGCTTTTTCCAACGCTTCAGGATTCACGTCCATGCATGTTGTTTGGTACCCAGCCGTTGCCGCCACTTGAGCGATTCCGTTACCCATTGTTCCTGCGCCGATGACGAAAATATGTTTTACCATTTAATCTCCTAATCTTATAAGTCTAACAAGTCTGACTAGTCCGACCTGTAAGACTTGTTAGACCTATCCGACCTTATCTTTCCAAATTTTATAATTATTTTTTATCTGCTCAATATGTCCCGGAATATGTCCTGAATAAATATTCAACCATTTCTCAAAAGTATACGGCTCATCATATTCAGGATGTTTAACTGAATTTGCAAATACTTCATCAGGTTGTTGTTTCAATAACTTGTATGTAGTCTTACGAACAAATTTTACAGTCTCTAACGCATCTTCCCAACTTTGGTCGTGATAATTTAATTCGACTGCCCATTTGTCTTGGTCATAGCCCATCAACAAACCACCGGGTTCCACAATTAATTTTCTCGCCCGCAACGCCGCATTGGATTCTGAATCTGCAAGGTGGACGAGAATCTCATGCACACTCCATTCCTTCGGTTCAGGCTTAAACTTCCGCATCTCTTGCGGAATATCTTTCAAAGTTTGCATTAGCAACTCATAGCCATTGCCATACAACTCAATTTTTTCATCGCGTTCTTTTTTATTCATTTACCAACTCCAAATTTTATTATTTTTTTTCAACAAAGCTTTGAGACTTTAAGTCATAATATGAAATTTCATGATAATTAACAAAATAGTCTTCACTATATTGAAGTAATTTATTTGTTTTTATGGTCAATACATTGTCTTCCGACCAATTTGTTACATAGGATGGGTGTATCGAATCTAGAATAATAATATTCGAGGTCTTTTTTATTAAGTCCATTATTACCAATGAGTATTTTTGATTCTCATCATACATATTGCCAATCTGTGCAAATAAAGCAATTTGTTGGCCATCTGGACTCCATGTCGTATGCCCAGCTTGCTCAAAATTTCCAATATGAATTAGCTCTTCTTCACCTGTTGATAGATCCAATAGATGTAAGTCTATTTTGGTGCTTGCATTTGCTTGGCTACAAATAATATAAACTAAACGGTTTTCAACAGGAGAGAATGAGAAGTAATTAAAGTAACCCTCTATTATTGATTTCCATTCCCCTGTTTGAAGATTAAGAACAAAAAGAGTATTACCATTGCTACGTGTATCTGTATGTGGGCAACATGGCTGGTTTGTAAAGTAAAGATATTTTCCATCTTCTGACCAATGTAAAGCGTCTACACTACCTGCATCATTCGGATAATATTCAAAAACTTCTAAATAGGGAATAACCCATTGATTTTCAAAAGTTGAAACTACATGGAATTCACCACCTTCAAGGTATTGACAGTCAACAGCTATCCATTTTCCATTAGGAGATTTAAATACACCTTCAAAATCAGGCACGCAATGCTGAGGGAATTGTGTTGCTAAAGTAGCAATCGCTACTTTAGTTTCGGCTATTTGAGTATAAATCCCATTAAATTGATTTTCTTGTGCAGTTGCCCAAAAAGCTAATGTTGGCTCCATTGTGGAAATTGGTGTTAACGTATTAGTTACAATTGGTGAGGAAGTTTGTATTACAGTTTCAGTAGAAGAAATTGTAGGAAGATTCGAATTTGATATTCCACAAGACAAAAGAATACCATTTAATGTTATTAATACAAACAATATCAAAAACTTGTATTTTGATTTACCTATCACAAATTCTCCAACAACCAATCTCCAATTACTCAATTACTATTTACCAATTACTCAATTTCAACAGCCATCGCAACCGCTTCACCGCCGCCCAAGCATAACGAAGCGATTCCCTTTTTCAATCCGCGATTTTTCAATGCATAAATCAAAGTCGTCAGCACGCGCGCACCACTTGCACCGAGTGGATGTCCCAATGCAATTGCGCCGCCGTTCACGTTAACTTTATTCCAGTCCCAGCCTTGTTCTGCCAATGCATATCCATCTGCTAACACTTGCGCGGCGAATGCTTCGTTCAATTCAATCAAATCAACATCTTTCAATGTCCAATTGATTTTCTTCAACAATTTCGGAATCGCATGTGCGGGTGCGGCAAATAAATATTTTGGTTCTAATGCGGCTTGAGCGTATCCAACTACTTTTGCAATCGGTTTGATTTTATTTTTTTCAGCATACGCGCGTGATGAAATCACAACTGCCGCTGCGCCATCGTTCATCGGTGATGAATTTCCTGCAGTCACTTTGCCATCAGATTTAAAGGCAGGCTTCAATTTGGATAATGATTCTAAACTCGCATCTTTTCGTGGACCTTCATCCTGTTTCACCAGCGTTGACTCACCTTTACGCCCGAGGATTTCGACGGGCACAATTTCATCGGCGAAATATCCTGCTTCCGAAGCAGTAACAGCTTTGAGGTGAGATTGAAGCGCAAATTCATCCATTGCTTGGCGAGTTACCTCATATTCATCTCCGATAAATTCAGCCGCCATGCCCATGCCCCAATTTTCAAATGGATCCCACAAGCCATCACTTAATAAAGCATCGGTCATTTGAGTGTTGCCGAATTTCAATTCGCCCATGCGACCATTGACGAGATACGGCGCACGACTCATGGATTCAAATCCACCTGCGATAAACAAATCTGCATCGCCTGCGCGAACAGCTTGAGATGCCATCATTGCGGCTTTGAGACCTGAACCACAAACTTTATTAATCGTCGTTGCACTGACAGTTTCCGGAACGTTTGCGTAAATTCCAGATTGACGAGCAGGGGCTTGACCCAAACCCGCCGAAACGACATTGCCCATAATAATTTCTTCAATATCTTTTGGATTGATGCCAGCGCGTTTAACTGCTTCTTGGACAGCAATTGCGCCGAGTTTTGTAGCAGGCACACTGCTTAATGCACCTTGAAATTTTCCAATCGGTGTGCGCGCGGCACTTAATATAACTGCTTCGTTTTCTTTGCTCATCAGTTCTCCTTGATGTGGGTATTATAAAGCCATTGCCCCGTAAGGTTTGCTAATTTTCTAACAAACTTACGGGGCAATCGATATTCAGTTTATGAAAGAAATTTGAGGCTAGCCCTTCAAATTCTTCAGAATATTTTTCGTATTCTTCAACAGTTCAATCATCAAATCGCGGATGTGGGGATTGAGATAATGATTCTCTAAAGTAGAGAGAGGTAAAAATCTTGCACCTGCTACTACGTGAATACAATTTGATGCGCCACATAAGCATATAAAAGGTGCATCCATTTCCCATTCAGTGGAAGGGTAGAAGAAGTAAAGGTCTTCGCCTTTTTCAATATCTTTGCAAGCAACCACTTGCATTTTATCTGTATCTAAAATTACATTTGGGCTACATGAATGATTCAATGCCGCAAGTTTGCCGACGTGGGTATGTTTATCACGCCCAATTTGTACTGTAAAGCGATTTGGTTTGTCGGTGATATTTTCACTGGGCATTGCACAAATCACTTCACCTTTTTTATAGGCTTGTTTTGTAACCAATGTTCTGAATTTATTTTCAGTTTTGATTGCAAGTGTTTCCATTGTTGTCATAATCAATTCTCCTTTGATAAATATTTTTATTTATCATTTCTATATAGTATAGCCATAATAAATTTAATTGCAAGAGTTAAATGAATAATATTTAATATTTTAAGATTGAAGGTTAAATAAAAAACACGAGAATGTTTATATATATAAATATTCTCGTGTGGTAATGTGAAAAATATTTTATTTTAATTTGCTTACAATTAAGATGCCTGTACCAAATGGGTCTTTGAGATAACAATATCTTAATGGTTCATACATCAACTGATCAGATGGTTTATCACCTGTGGCACCTGCATCAATAAACGCTTGATATAAATTTTCAACTTCTTGAGAAGTCTTCATCAAAAAATGAATTTCAGAATTTTGTGGGTTTCCTCCTTTTGATGGGAAAAGTGTTAACCAAATATTTCCGATTTGCCAGCCTTTGGTAAATTCACCTTCGATATAAGCGGGTGGACCAAACACTTGCGTATAAAATTCAACGGCTTTTTCATACTCTTGAAAATACAAAGCCACGCCATGTAAACCAACAAATTCAAATTTCGGTTTTGGTGCAGGGTTGACGAAATATGCTTGTTTGTAACTCTCGTAATCCATAGCAACTCCTTTGTTTATATGAAAGACAATTGAGATTCTACGCGCTTTCCATTCAATAAAATAAACGGTGCGGCTTTGTCGGCGAGGATGTGAAGTTTTTTCAAGGCAGATAATGAATTGATTTTATTCATTCTTCTGGCGTTCAAAATAATTTCTGCACCTTTGAGTCCGATGCCTGGAATTTTGATCAGTTGCTGCTTATCAGCGGTATTGATTTCGATGGGGGAGTGAATCAGGTTGAGGTTTGCCCACGCAAGTTTCGGGTCTGCATGAAGCGGAAGGTTTTCATCAGAAGTAAAAGGTAAATCTTCCAAATCAAAATCATAATCGTGCAATAAAAACGAGGCTTGATACAAACGATGTTCACGCATCGGGTTCACTGCGGGTTTATTTTCAAGCGGCGTATCATGGATGGGATGAAACGCAGAATAATAAGCACGTTGCAAGCGAATGTTTTTTATCAACCAATGTGTTGTGGTTAATAATTCCAAATCGCTTTCGTCGGCGCCACCTGCTACAAACTGCGTCACCGCCGACGGATATTTTCCATTCCAAAATTTATAAGCAGGTTCATTGCGACGAATTTCTTCTATCATGCGAAGCGGGCGCATTAACTCTTCAATAAAAATTTTATGCGGTGCAAGTTTTGCAAGTCGCTCAGTATTGGGCGCTTCTAAATTCACCGAAAGCCTATCAGCCAATTGCATGGCGCGATAGACTTGGTCTTTTTCTGTGCCGGGCATCAGTTTTAGATGAAGATAGCCGCGGAAGCCTTTTTTCTTGCGCAGGATTTCTGCTGTATCTAAAAGTTTATCTTGGGTTCGGACTCCGCCTCCTGCTATGCCCGAACTGAGGAAGACACCTTCAACTAATCCACGCTGATGCATTTTGCTAAACAGGTCTGCGAATTCTTGTGGCTTGAAGGTTGCACGGCGAAAATCTCTGCCTGCTCTAAATGGACAGTAATAGCAATCCCGCTCACATGCTGAGGACAATAAAGTTTTCAGTAAAACGATATTTTTTCCATTGGGTAGTTGAGCAGGGTGGGCGAAGGCGGCACGTTTTTCTTTTGGAGTGAAACAAGAGGGTTGAGTAGGGGCGAGGTCATCTCGCCCAGTAGTTTTGGTTTCCTCTGCATGTTCCAATTCCATTTGGCTGGAAAGTTCTACCAAAGTATCTAATGCATCCATACTTGCTATTATAGAATATTTGTTCTATAATAGCAAGTGCTATTGAAAATCCTTTTACAACAAATAAGCGAGATTAAATATGACTTTTCAATTAACCTTACATCTAAAACGAGAACAGTTTGAACAAATTGAACGCGGGGAGCAGAAATTTGAATTTCGCCCCAAGACTCCGTATTGGCATAAACATTTGATTGATCGAAAATATAAGACGATTCGCTTGGTATGTGGATACCCAAGAAGGGGAGAGAAGCCGCGTGAGATGATAGTGCGTTATCGCGGCTGGTTGCCGAAGATTATTAAGCACCCACACTTTGGGGAAAAGCCTGTGCGCGTGTTTGCTATTCCAGTGCATGACCGGATAAATTAAGGGCTTAGCCACTGCGTCTTTGCGCAGCGAACGGCAGAGCCCGCAGAGATTTTGAGTTTTTTCTCAGAGAACTCTGTGACCTCTGTGGCTAATTTGTAACTTTCAAAGCAGAATGTATAATTGCGCTAGGAGATTCGCTTTGAAAACACAAATCAACCCAGCCAATTTTACAAAGACAGTCGGGGCGTACTCACAAGGTTTAAAAGTAGATGTAGGGGATAAGGTAATGATATTCGTTTCTGGTCAATTAGCCATGGATGCAGAGGGGAATCCTGTTGCACCAGATGATATTTCCAAGCAGACAAGATACATATTCGAAAATATAAAAAAGATTTTGGCAGAAGCAGGCGCCAAGTTAGAAGATGTTGTTAAAGTGCAAATCTTTATGACAGATATTAGTAAGTTTTCTCAATTTACTGTTGTAAGGAATGAATACTTGGAGCACATCAAGCCCGTCAGCACGTTGGTGGAGATTAGTAAAACTGTCAAAGCGGGTTGTGATGTTGAAGTGGAAGTGATTGCGATTGCGGAAAAGTAGAGAACAGAGAGCAGAGGAGACTTTATCAGCATGTCTGTAAAAAAATATGATGTCATCATTGTGGGCGGCGGAGTGATGGGTTGTGCGACGGCGTATTATCTTTTGAAATTTGATTCAACGTTGAAAGTTGCAATTCTTGAAAAAGACCCGACCTATGAATTTGCATCCACGCCGCTATCTGACGGGAATATGCGCATTCAGTTTAATATCAAAGAGAATATTCAAATGTCACAATATGGCATGGAAGTGATGAAAACATTTGCGGATGAATTTGAAGTGGATGGCGTAAAACCTGATGCCGCATTTCGTCAGCAAGGGAATTTGTTTGTGTTGGATGAACATAGCAAAGATGAATCGTATGAAGGATATTTATTACAAAAAAGTTTAGGCTGTGACGTAAAATGGCTGACGCCTGAAGAAGTGGGAAACTATTATCCGCTTTATAACTTGAAAGATTGTGTGGCTGGGACGTTTGGTCCAAAAGATGGGACGATGTCACCGATGGGTGTGTTGAATGGCTATAAAAAGAAGGTCATTCAATTAGGCGCGGAATATATCCATGCGGAAGTGAATCAAGTGTTGAAAGAGGGGAATCAAATTACTGGCGTGAAATTATCCGATGGAGAAATTTTGAATAGCAAGATTGTGATGAATGCGGCGGGGGCGTGGGCGAAGTACATTGCTGAAGGTGTAGGAGCAAGTATCCCAGTAGAGCCGACGAAACGTCAGGTCACGATTGTGGAGGCAAATGTTCATCCACAAAAAGTTTTGCCAGCCTTATTTCTTCCATCGGGTTTGTATGTGATTCATGAAGGCGAGGGGATGTTTATGATTGGGAAATGCTTCGCGGATGATTACGTCGGCACGGATGATTTCGTTTGGGAACGCAAGATGTTTGAAGAGCGGATGTGGCAAGAGTTGGTGGAGTATTTGCCCGCGTTTGACCGTTTGAAAATTTCGCGTGGCTGGGCGGGTTTGTATGAAGTCAACACACTCGATAGCAATGCGATTTTAGGCGAGTTGCCCGCCTTGAAAGGTTTTTATTTGGCGAATGGTTTTTCGGGGCATGGATTTCAGCAATGCCATGCGGTGGGACGTTATATCGCTGAGTTGATGTTGAATAAAACGCCGACATTGGATTTAGCTATCTTTTCGCCGAGGCGGATTTTGGAGAATGCGCCAGTGTTTGAGAGTAGAAGGAAGATTATTTGAGGTTGAAGGTTATTGGTTTTGAATTGCTGGTTGGTATAAATGCTTTTGAAATTCGATAAACAAATTACGAATTGACTCAATACTACCTAAAATTTCTTTTGCATCTTCCAATGATTGATACTTGTTTGTCAGCAAAATTGGTAGCTTTTCTTGGTCAAGTTCGTCAACGCCTGCATCTATATATTTACTTAAAACGAAAGTGATAAACTCTTTTTGTTTGTCATTGAGTAGAGCAAAGATTGTCGCTTCGGCTGCTTTCGCTCTATTTTCTCTTGTAACCGCCATGTAGTCACCATTAAAAATATATCTTAATACATCGTACAAGTCGCTTTTTTCCATATCTACTAATTTTTGTAAAGTCAGTAAATCGTCTTTAGGAAAACCTGCCGCATCTAAATTCTCTAACAGTGTTTTTCTGGTCAATGGATTGCTCCAAAGTTTCCGCAACTCTTCTTCATCTTTGAAAAGTTTAGGCAATTCGCCAAAAAGATTATCTATAAATTCTGTTTCTGAAATTGGTTTTCCATCTGCACTCCAAAACGATGTTGACACCATATATTTAATTTCTCTTTCTTTTCCATTGCGAAGTTTAATTCTA
>DQGV01000438.1 GCA_003524705.1 Anaerolineae bacterium
GAATTGATATACATACGAATTTCTTTTTCAGGGTCTTCGTGATTCAAAAACAACAACTGCGCCACAATCACATTCGCAACCTGGTCATCAATTGGTGTGCCAAGAAAAATAATATTGTTTCGTAACAACAAAGAATAAATATCATAAGCACGTTCACCGCGCCCAGTATTTTCAACAACCATCGGAACTACACTTTTGAAATCGGGAATCATAGTTTCTCCTTTTAATTTGGATAATGCTACCGAATCATTATTTGATTTTCGTTAGAGTTTGATTTGCATTCTGCAAGCACACGCCTCTTTCTTGACCTGTAACTTGTACCTCGCATCTCATCATCTTCTTACTCTGACGCTTTTTCTTCCTCAACAACCTCAGCAGATTCTTCTTTTACTTCTTCTTTTGCTTTCTTCTCTGCTTCACGCTCTTCAATAGATTTGTAATTTCCAGTCGCAATATCTTTTAAAATATCCAAAGCTTTACGAGTCATTACACGGCTGGCGGCATCCATTGCAATGGCTTGTGACATTTCATTTTGTCGTTTCTTGCCGCCTTTGTTCAAATCAACACCTTGCATGGCTAAACTATTAATCGCATTGATATATTCTGCTTGTAAGGCTTCATTATCTAATTCAATTTTTTCTACTTTGACAATTTCATCCAAAATCAAACCGCGTTCCAAACGTTTCTTAGCAACAGGTTCAACTTCTGTTTTGATAAATTCTTCACGCGTGGTATTGCGAACTTTGAAATATGTATCTAAATCCATGCCTTGTTGTGACAAGCGATTGGATAAATCAGAAAGCACATGTTCGGCTTCATGTTCCAACGTATGTTCGTGATATTTAATGGTTGCGCCTTCTTTTAACTTTTCAATCAAATCTACAAAATAGACATCATCATATTGTGCTTGTGAACGATTCTCAACATCTTTTTTCACTGCTTCCATCAAAGCGTCTACGGTTTCGCCGGCGCCGGTCATTTTTGCAAATTCATCATTAACTTCTGGTAACGTCACGCCACGCACTGTTTTGATGGTCGCTTCAATTTCTACATCTTTATCTTGTAATTCTTCCACTTCCCAATCTTTTGGGAATTTATGTTTGATGGTTTTAACATCACCAGATTTCAAGCCAATTAAATTTTTAGAGAAGCCTTCATAGGGCCATTCAGTGGGTCTGCCTTCTTCACGCACGAAGGTGGCGAAGCCTGTTCGGGTTAAGCCTTCTGTTTCGGATTTAGTATCAAGTAGAACGTAGTCACCAGAGGCGATTTCTCTCTCCACTGTTTCGGTGCTAGCATACATCTGACGTAAATCTTCAAGCGCGGCATCTATATCTTTTTGTTCAGGCTGTTCCCATTTGTATTCAAGGCGCACAGATTTGTAATCACCCAAATCAATTTCGGGTGCAAGCGGCACGCGGAAAATAAATTTGGGCGGGTCCATGCTTTCAATTTTTTCCAATGTTCCGGATGCACCGGGGTTTACATCTGCTTCTTTAAGAATGTTGGAATATTCTTTATCAATAAAAATATCCACTGCGGTTTCGGTGATGGCGGCTTCACCATACGTGCGCAGGACGACATCGTAGGGAGCCTTGCCGGGGCGGAAGCCTGGAATTTTTGCTTGTGATGAAATTCTGGTGGCGGCTTTCTTTTTGTATGCCACCATTTGTTCTGGATTCACTTCTACGATTAATTTAGTAGAGTGGTCATCTTGGTATTGTTTTTCGATGTTCAAAGTTGATTCCTTTTTACGTCATTGCGAGGAGGTGATTTTCCGACGAAACAATCTCAATAAGATTGCTTCGCGTTGCTCGCAATGACGGTGTAAAGTGAGGATGGTGGGAGTCGAACCCACACGCCTTGCGGCACATGATCCTAAGTCATGCTTGTCTGCCAATTCCAACACATCCCCGTGTTAAAGTAAGCGGGCGCAATTATAATGCCTAATAAAGGCTTTGATAAGTTTTTTGCTCCTCTATTTTCCAGTTATAATACCCGCACAAACTTCACAGGAGAATTCCTCAAATGCCTATTGATTCTGGCATCCCAGCCCCAGATTTTGAATTATTAGACGATACAAATACCAAACGAAAACTTTCTGATTTTCGTGGCAAGCATGTAATTTTATATTTTTACCCTGCGGATGATACACCGGGCTGTACCAAAGAAGCCTGTAATTTTCGTGATGATTATTCTGCTTACGAAAAAGCAGGCGTGGTGATTTTAGGTGTCAGCCCGGATACAGTTGAATCGCATGTGAAGTTTAAGAAAAAATTTCAATTGCAATTTCCATTGTTAGCAGACGAAGGTCATAAAGTTTGTGATTTATATGGTGTGTGGGGACCGAAAAAATTTTTAGGCAAAGAATACGAAGGTGTATTGCGAACCACGTTCTTAATTGACGAAAATGGCAACATCAAAAAAGTGTACGAAAACGTCCGTCCGTCAGAACATAGCAATCAATTGCTGGCAGACCTCGGATTAACATAATTATCAAACTCAAATCTCTGTTAACAATAAAAGTTATTAACAGAGATTTTGTTCATTTGTTAAGCAAAATTGAGAATACTTATACAACCTGTTTGAACCCTAGTGACAAGTAGGTTGGAGTTTGTTATAATCGGCTTGTGAAAATTGAGACAAATTAAGAAAAGCACCACTCAGTTTGATACAATCAAGAAGCGGGCTTGTCCCGTTTGAATCTTTTCAGGAGAGAGTCTATGCAACATTTTGTGATTGTGGGGATTTTGGTCATTATAACGACCGTTCTCACTTACTTAGGCTTGGATGTTGCCGGTCTTGCTAAACAACAACACCCTGTTGCCGCAAGTTTGCAATCGGCACCGATAGACCAATTATGGCACTGGGAAATGATAGTCATTTCCTTTTTGTTTGCCTTAATTGTCGTACCAATGATGTACAGCCTCGTTGTCTTTCGCCAAAAGAAAGGCGAAATGAAAGATGGCGAACACATGGAAGGCAACACCACGCTTGAAGTCGCTTGGACGGTTATTCCACTTTTTATTGTAGTTATCTTTGCATATTTAGGCGGTTGGTCACTTGGGGAAGTAAACCGAGTTGATCCACAAGCCCTCGTCATCAATGTTCGTGGCGCACAATTTGCTTGGACGTTTGAATACCCTGAATATGGCATTGTCAGCAACGAATTACATTTACCAGTAGATAGACAAGTCGTTTTGAAGATGACCTCCTCAGATGTA
This sequence comes from Anaerolineae bacterium, assembly GCA_003524705.1. The sequence continues at coordinate 3,225 of DQGV01000438.1, forward strand.
ATTCACTCTTTCTGGGTACCTGAATTCCGCCTCAAACAAGACGTGGTGCCTGGTCGCATCACTGAATATCGGGTTACGCCTACACTTATCGGTGACTATAAAGTACGCTGTGCCGAGCTGTGCGGCACTTCTCACGCCTACATGGAAAATCCAATTATCGTTAATACCCAAGCAGATTATGATGCTTGGATTATTGAGCAAACCGAAATCGCTCAACAATTAGCTCAAACTCCTGAAGGGCAAGGCAGATTACTTGCCGTCCGCAATGGCTGTCTCGGTTGTCACTCTTTAGATGGCACACCGGGTACAGGTCCCACTTGGTTTAACTTATTTGGTAAACAAGAAAACTTAGACGACGGCACAGCCATTTTGGTAGATGAAGCTTACTTAGCAGAATCTATTTTGAACCCGAATGCAAAAATCGTGGCAGGCTTCACTTCACCTTCTGTGATGCCCGCTTTTGTTTTCACTGATGAAGAAATTGCAAACATCATTGCATATATACAGACTCTGAAATAGAGGAAATGATTATGAAGAAATTTTTTACAAGCGCATTATTCAAAGGCTTGGTCTGGCAAGTGATAGGCTTCTTTATCGGAGCAGGTCTTGTCACCGGCATTCGCGCATTAATGGGCTTAAGCACGACCGATACATTCTTTTTCACCGAACCCGCTTGGGTGTTGGGTTCTTTTATCGGTGCCATTTCATTTCTAGTCGGTTGTGGTGTCACCGCTGATTGGATTAAGTGGGCACGTGGTATTGAAACACACGATGAACACGAAGAACACTGGCATGGTTGGGAAAAATTTATCAATGTCTCTTTCGACCACAAAGTAATTGGTATTCAATATACATTAATCGCCCTAGCATTGCTCGCCATCGGTGGTACCTTCGCTTTAATTTTCCGTACCGAACTTGCCGCTTCTCAACTTCAATTCCTCACCACTGAATTTCAATTGTTTGGTCAAAACGGACCACAACTTTACAACACACTCATGTCATTGCATGGCATTGTGATGATTATCTCCATTTTGCTCGGCATTTCGGGCATCATTAACTATGCCGTACCGCTTCTCATTGGCGCGGCAGATATGTCCTTCCCACGCCTCAATGCTTTTTCATATTGGATTGCTGTTCCTGCCGCAGTAACTTTAATCTCCAGCCTTTTCCTCGGCGGTTTTGATACGGGTTGGACAGGTTATCCTCCGCTTTCATCGCGCGCCCCTGTCGGTATGCAAATGTTCTTCATGGGTGTATTTATAGCAGGTTGGTCATCCATCTTAGGTGCATTAAACGTAGTGGTCACCGTCATTCGAATGCGTGCCAAAGGCATGGCTGCAATGAAAATGCCGATTTTTGTTTGGGCAAGTTTAGCCACTTCCATTATCGCAATGACCGCCACCCAATTCATCGGTTTAGCATTTCAATTGGTCATGTTCCAACGCCTTTTTGGCATGGGCTTCTTTGACCCATCCAAAGGTGGCAACCCAGTTCTCTTCCAACATTTATTCTGGTTCTATTCACATCCTGCTGTATACGTTTTTATTCTTCCAGGCTTGGGTGTAATTTCAGAATTACTACCTGTTTTCGTCCGCAAACCTTTATATGGCTATCGCTGGATTGCAATGTCTTCCATCGGTATCGCACTCGTAGGCTTCGTCGTTTGGGCGCATCACATGTTTACATCAGGCATGAACGAATATTTACGCGTACCATTTATGTATAGCACTTTACTCGTGTCAGTACCGACGGGCGTAAAGTTCTTCTCATGGGTAGCC
>DQGV01000025.1 GCA_003524705.1 Anaerolineae bacterium
TATGGGCATATTTACGCGGGGATAAATTAAACGGAATAAATTTCAGACGTCAACATGCAATTGGAAATTACATTGTTGACTTTGTTTCAATCAAAAGAAAAGTAATTATTGAATTAGATGGAAGTCAACACCTAGAACAAGAAGAATACGACAAAGAACGAACAAAGTATTTAGAATCAAAAGGCTATAAAGTGATTCGATTTTGGAATAATCAAGTAATGAATGATATGAACGGGGTAATTCAGGTTATCGACTTTACTTTAAATAATAAATAAAAATTCCTGATAGCCCTTGACAGTAAATGACTGTGCATCTCACTATAATCCACGCAGAGGTGCAAATGAATAAAAACAAATTTCCTTTTCATGGTTGGCTTGGCCTGGGACTCATCATCGTCTTTTGGATTCTCAATTGGGCATTGGATGGCACGCGCACACATTGGGGCTTCTTTCCATTATGGCTGGGGTATTGTCTTGCAATTGATGGCTTCGTCCTTTGGCGCACGGGCACATCACTACTCACCCGCAGTATCACAAAATATATCGGTCTATTTATCATCTCCGCGCCCGTGTGGTGGATTTTTGAATTACTGAATCTGCGCACACAAAATTGGACGTACGTCGGTGCAGAAATATTCTCCCCGCTCGCGTATTTTTTCTGGACGACGCTAAGTTTCACAACCGTCATCCCTGCCGTGTTTGGAAGTGCTGAATTTTTTGCAAGTTTTGATTTTATTCAAAGATTCAAAAATGGTTTGATCATTGGAACTGACCAAAAGACCACCGCTTCGTTTTTTATTTTGGGCTGGGTCATGCTTCTTCTGCTTTTGATTTATCCTCAAATATTTTTTCCATTCATTTGGTTATCCATATATTTTATTCTTGAGCCAATCAACGTTTGGTTAGGCAATCGCTCCCTCGCAGATTGGACCAAACAAGGTGACTGGCGTCCAGTCATGGCTTTGTGGCTTGGCGTTTTACTGACCGCCTTCTTTTGGGAAATGTGGAATTATTATTCATATCCAAAATGGATTTATCACGTCCCCTATGCAAATTGGTTTTATATTTTCGAAATGCCTTTGCTCGGCTATGGTGGCTATCTGCCCTTTGCACTTGAGTTATATGCACTGTATCATTTGGTGATTCGTGATAAGAAAAGTGATTATGTAAAAATTGTGAATGATTAAAAATAAAAACCGCCTCGTTCTTGAGGCGGCTTGTTTCTTAACCTTTGACCTTTATCCCCGCCGCACGCAGTTCTTCCAGTAAATCTTCATCCACGCCGTTCATGCGCATTTCGAGTAATTGTTCAAGCGTCAAATCTTCGCTATATTTTGAGCGCATGTCACGGATAAAGCGCGGGGTGACATGATGAATAGTTAATTCAACCAAATCATCTACTTTCAAATCCTTAAAGCCGAGTTCACCTAATTCACGCACAAATTTTCCGCTGACGCCATGGTTTTGTAAATCTTCTAAATCACTGACACTTAAGTCTTTTATCCCAGCCTCAGCCATAGACTTAATGAATTTTGCAGAAATGCCTTGGTCGGCTAAATCAATAAAATCTTCGGTCGTGAATTGCTTCATACCCAATTCACGCATTTCGGCAATAAAACGGGCAGTTACACCATGATCACTCATTTCTACTAAGTCATCTATATCCAAATCTTTCAATCCGAGTTCACGCAATTCGGCTACGAATTCTGGTTTCACACTGTGATTACTTAATTCAACTAAATCGTCAATATCCATGTCTTTGAAGCCGAGGCTTTGGAACGAAGCAATATAATCCGCTGAAACGCCATGATTGCTCAGCTCGACCAAATCATCAATGTCAAAATTTTTCAAGCCAAGTGCTTGTAATTCGGCAATGAATTTCGGAGAAACATCATGGTTGCGAAGTTCAATCAAATCTTCTACATCAAAATCTTTAAAGCCTACACTTTTTAATTCAGCAATATATTTTGCGGAAACTTCATGGTTGCTCAACTCAATCAATTCATCTACATCCAAATCTTTTAGCCCAGCGTTTCTTAATTCACTGATAAATTTCGCCGAAACGCCATGATTGCTCAACTCCGTCAATTCATCCATATCCAAATCTTTTAAGCCAGCATCTTTCAATTCGGCAATATATTTTGGTGAAACCCCTTGTAGATTCAAATCCACAATTTCGTTGGCATCTAAATCGGTAATGCCGAGGTCACGCAATTCACGCACATAACGCGGTGTAATGTTATGAATGCGGAGGTTAATCCATTCACCTAAACCATCAGGCTCAACGCCGAGAGCCAGCATTTCACGAATGTATTCAGCGGTTAGGTTATGCGTTTGAATCTCTTGCAAGTCGCTCATAGTCACATGGTCAATGTCGGCATCTTTTAAGGCGGCAACTAAATCTTGCATACGCACATTGCGAGCATTTACAGGCGCAACGGCAGATACAGCGGAAACTGGTGCTACAGGAGACAATGCCGCAAGGGTAGATAAATTTGAATGTACATGAACATGTTGAGGCGAGTCAGAGGCGGGTTCTTCATCCCCTACTTCTTCCATCGCGTTAAAAAGTTGCTCGGCTTCATCTGGTGAAATTTTTCCTTCGGCGAGCATATCCAAAACCATCAGGCGTTCTTTTTGTCCATTCATTTTTTATCTCCTTTGATTTGAGAGAGTAGTTTGGTGGCTTCTTGCACTGTGATTTCGCCACTGCTTAGTTGTGCCAAAATTTCTTGGCGGCGGGTTGAAATTTCATCTTCTTTTGTTTCGATGCCCATTTCAGCAATCACTTCATCAAGTTGGCGGCGAATTGCCCAATACGATTCTCCCGTTTCGCGTTCCATCTCTTTCACGTTGCCGCGATTGCGCACAAAGAATTCAAGAAACTTCAAACTTTCGGGCGAAAGGCGAAAAAACGGTGAAAGCTCAAATTTGCCAACCACGCCTGTGCCACACGAGGTGCAGGTGAGTTGGGTGACGGCTAATGCGGATGAACAGCTAGGGCAAGATTGCGGGACTAAGGGCATTTGGACTCCAATGTGGCTATCTTAGCAAATATTTTTGGATTTGTCAATATTTTTGATGCAATACAAAATATTTTGGTTTTTGTTAAATTTATTTGGATTTTCTGCCCCTTTCCTATTTCTGCTTCCCATAATTTGGCTACACGACATAAATCCGCTTCTTTGCTCGGTTTGGCTTGATTCATGAACCTCAACATTTATTTTGATTTGATTAAAATAAAAACTCACTCTTTCGAGTGAGTTTCGTAAGGGTTATTGCACTTCACCTTCACAAGCAGTAAAAATATTTTCCCCTGCCCCGCCGATACAAATATCATTTCCGTCACCGCCAGTGATATTGTCATCCCCGCCCCCGCCGACGATGCAATCATTGCCGCCTAAGCCATCAATTGTATCTATGTTTGAACTGGTGAGAATAAGATCATTACCTGCGGTGCCCGTTATAACGCCAGAACCTGTAATCAAAGTTGTTAAGGTTAAACCTGCGCAAGCAGAAGGTCTGAGGTGACCAATCTGAAACGAGAGTATTACATTGTCCAACCGTGTAGGCGGAATTGTATTGGTAGTAGCAATGGCTGTTAGTGTGCTTGCAAGGACAATCACGATAAGGCTAAAAACCAAGAAGCGAAATATAAAGCGCATGGTTATAGTTTAATCCTTGGTAATACAATCTCTTGGGCAAGTTCAAACTCTATTTTGCCTGTGTCAATGCTATATTCAAATTCGCCAAAACTTTCTTGAATTTTCGGTTTGGCATTCACACTCTGTGTGTGTGTTAAAACAGTTTGAGGTTTTTCAGGTTGTGGCTGATATACATAAACGATGCGTGGATTTTGTTTAGGAGAATTTTCAACAGGGTCTTCTTGTATCAACTGCGTTGGTACTTTGATTGGCTCTGTTGGTGTAGTAATCTCTACGATAGGCGTTTGAACTTCTTCAACATGTTCATGTTTGCCCATAAGCAAGTAACGATACGTCGTTCCATTGTTTTGGACAAAATAATAATTTAAAGAATCCCGCATTGTGTGCAATATCATTGTGCCATGTCGCTCTGCAAGGCGGGCAAGGTCGTTAATGCTGTGTACGTCAATAATAGACGATGTCTGCGCAAGATTTTGTTCATATACATCTACCAACATGCCACCATACTTTAATTGGATAAGCGAATGTTGATTTTGATTGACTTTTCGATATAAATTCACACCTGCGAAAACAGCACTCGCGAGTGATATCCCAAACCCCAGCAGGGAGACGAAACGCATCATCCATACGGGAATTTGGAATCCTAAAACCGAAACAGTATTTTGCTCAGAAGTAGAAGAAATAGCCATCCCAGATTGATTGGCATAAAGCGGGTCAGGTTGTGATATTTCTTCAGAAAGATAAAAATGGATTTTGTCATATTTAAAGACCATCTTTGGTGAAAATTCATCATTTACCAATATGCCATTCGCATTGGCAGTGAAAGAGGTATCAGAAACAATCTCTAAGGTGTAAGCAGTTTGCTTTAATCCCGTCTCTTGTTCTACAAGATTGACAATAGATTCAACCTGACATAAGTCTAAGGTTGTGGTGGCAAAATAAGTATTTCCACTAAATACGGTTTCTGGGGTGAGAGGGATGGTCCGTTGCCAACCACTTTGTGCATCAAGAATGCGTGCATACATACTTTGTTTACCAGCCATGCTTTGTAAATTGTTGCTTAACACGTTGTAAGTGAAACCAATATTCAGGTAACAAGTGAGTTTAGGGAATACAGGCTCACCAGAGCGGACAACTTCTGTGTCATAGACACCGGGTGTTCCCGTAGCAGAGTAATAGAAATAGCCTTCTTGTTGATATGAGATATTTTCAGTAGGGCGGTTAAGTGGGCGAGTAAAAGAATAAATTCCCAATATAAGAAATAAAAACGCAAAAAAGCCAAACCCCAATAATGTGGCTGTTCCACCAAAGGAGAATGAAGGGACTGGATTTTCTTTTTTATTCTTTTGTGAGGGGGTTTGGAATACATCTATCATAAGGAACACTCCCATCAAAGCGACTGTGAGTGCCATATTCAATGGCGCGCGCATCCACTCGATGAATTTACCAACTTTTGGAATATGCAACCACAATTTCCCAATAACTTCTGCTTGGGTTGGCTGATATGAGTCCAACCATGAGTTGTTATCCCCTTGGAGAATGAAGCGGTCTAATTCCATTCCAATAATGCGATGAAAAACATAACTGC
>DQGV01000202.1:0-3612 GCA_003524705.1 Anaerolineae bacterium
TTTGTGATTCCGATGTTTCATCCAGCGGCGGCGTTACATCAACCAGCATTGAAGCCATCTATTCTGGCGGATTTTGCGAAGCTACCGAATCAATTAGATGAAGCGAGAAATGCTTTAGGAAGAAAAGCTATAAAGAAGAAAGAATTAAATTCGCAAAAAAATGAAAAGCCGAAACAAATGAGTTTGTTTTAAAGAAAACAAAGAAGGAAAAATGTCTGTCAAAGAATCTTTAGTAAAAAAGTTAAAAGAAAAAAATGCAAAAACTGCAGTTTTAGGTTTGGGATATGTAGGTTTGCCGTTGGCAGTGGTTTTTGCTGAGGCGGGATTTAACGTCACAGGTATAGACCCAGACGTCCGCAAGATTGAAGCGATTAAAAAAGGTGAGTCATATATCCCAGATGTGAAAACTGAATCGGTGGCGAAATTAGTCAAAGATGGAAAATTATCAGCCACGACAGATTTTTCTGTGTTGAAAGAAATGGATGCTGTCAGCATTTGTGTGCCAACGCCTCTTCGTCAGACGGGCGACCCTGACATGTCCTTCATCATTTCCGCGGCTGACGAATTGGCAAAATATATGCATAAGGGAATGGTTGTAGTTTTACAATCAACAACGTATCCGGGCACAACGCGCGAATTGCTTTTGCCAAAACTTAGTAGTGAAAATAAAGTTGGAGAAGATTGGTTCCTTGCGTTTTCACCTGAACGTGTGGACCCCGGTCGTGAAGATTACACTACAAAAAATACGCCGAAGGTGATGGGCGGAATCACAGAAGCCTGTGGCGAAGTTGCAACAGCATGGTATGAACAAGCCATTGATACGGTGTATCGAGTCAGTTCTGCGGAAGCGGCGGAGATGGCGAAGTTATTGGAAAATACGTTTCGCATGATTAACATTGGGCTGGTGAATGAACTTGCGATTATGTGTGAACGCCTCGGTGTGGATGTGTGGGAAGTGATTGATGCGGCGGCAAGCAAGCCTTTTGGTTTTATGAAATTTACGCCGGGACCTGGTTTAGGCGGGCATTGTATTCCGATTGATCCATTGTATCTTTCATGGAAGATGAAGTCATTTAATTACAATGCACGTTTTATTGAATTGGCTTCTGAAATCAATACCAATATGCCACGTTATGTTGTGAGTAGATTAATGGAAGGCTTGAATGATAGAGCCAAAGCATTGAAAGGTTCAAAAGTTTTAGTGCTTGGCGTTGCATATAAACCTGATATTGATGACGTACGCGAGTCGCCTGCATTGGATGTGATTGGTTTGTTACGTCAAAAAGGTGCGGATGTTGAATATCATGACCCATATATCCCACACATTCATCATGAAACTGAGGATTGGAAGATGGATAGTGTAAAAGATATGATGAAAACAGTGAAAGAATCAGATGCAGTGGTTATTATCACAAATCATAAACAATACGATTACAAGTCCATCATTGAGTCTGCAAAATTCGTCTTTGACACACGCAATGCGACTGGAAAATTGTCTAAAGAAAATGAAAAGGTTGTTAGGTTATAAAGAATGGCAAATTATTTAGTTACAGGTGTAGCGGGATTCATTGCCGCGCGAACTGCGGAAATGTTAATGGAACAGGGTCAGACTGTGATTGGTATTGACAATATCAATGATGCCTATGACCCGAAGATAAAAGAATACCGCCTAAAAAAATTGCAAGCGAATAAAAGTTTTACGTTTCATAAGTTAGATATTTCTGATAAATCCATTATCGAAAAATTCAAGCATGAAAAATTTGATGCTGTGATTAATCTTGCGGCACGTGCAGGTGTGAGATACAGTGTGGATAATCCATGGGTGTTTGTCGAAACCAATATGATTGGCACGTTGAATATGCTTGAATTGTGCAAACAAACAGGCGTGAAAAAATTTATTGTGGCATCAACATCCAGTATTTATGGAGAAGATCCGCCGTATCCGACTCCAGAAAATGCGTCCAGTAGTGAACCGCTTCAGCCGTATGCGGCAAGCAAAAAGGGGGCAGAGGCGATGTGTCATGCATATCATCATTTGTATGGAATAGACGTCAGCATTTTGCGTTATTTCACTGTGTATGGTCCAGCAGGCAGACCAGACTTGGCTCACTTGCGTTTTACGCAATGGATTAGTGAAGGCAAACCTGTGCGTGTGAATGGAGATGGAAATCAATCGCGTGGGTTTACTTATATTGATGATATTGCACGCGGGACGATTTTGGCATTGAAGCCACTTGGTTTTGAAACCATCAATCTCGGTGGGCATGAAGTGATTTCAATTAATGAATTAATTAAAATTATGGAAGATGTGATTGGTAAAAAAGCAATCGTGCAATATGGCGCGCCAAACCCAGCCGATATGATTACCAATCAAGCCGATGTTACGAAAGCAGGTCAATTGTTAGGATGGGAACCGCTGTTCAATATGCGTCAAGGCGTGGAAAAACTTGTCGAATGGTATAACCAAGAACGCGAATGGGCGAAAGAAATTTTAACGCCATAAGTTCCTTGAATTTTGTTGTAAAAGATAAACTATAGTTTATGATAAAGATTATTCTTAATATAATTTTTTGTTTTTTAATACTATCATGTAGCTCATCAACATCTATTGTTGAAGCTACTCAAACTTTCGATGTTACCTCTACACCAACTGAATTCTCTGTTACACCTATCATTTATACACCTACATTATCACCTCCAGATTTTGAAAATCTGCAACCAATAAATGCCTCAAACATATCTTCTTTAGTCGTCTTAAGTGAATTTAGATTAAATACCCGACTAGATGATTATGCAGTTGCTGTGCAATGGATGACTGATAGCAAAGAAATCTATGTGTTGAAAAATAACGGAGGTATGGAAATTTGGAACGTTGAAGAAGGGAAGCGTAGTAAATTATTTGAAAGTGCAGATGAAGATGTGCGTAGTATTGGTTGGAACCCTGAAACACATTTGGTTGCATATGTAAATGAAACTACGGATGAAGTGTCTGTCTGGGATTTGGAAAATAACAAGTTTTTATTTAACTTAGGTTCTCATACTAACCCTTTTGTCAATTCAGTAAGTGTATCTTGGTCTCCAGATAAAACAAAAATAGTATCAGTAGGCTGGGAAAATATCTTAAAAGTTTGGGATGCTTCTACAGGGAAGGAAATTAAAACTATCCAAAGCGACTCTTTTTGGTTTGAAAGTATAGCTTGGTCGCCAGATGGAAAACAAATTGCGGTTGGACACAAGAATGGCACGGTTTATATTATTGATACTGAATCATGGAAAATAGTTAATACCCTTTTGGGGCACAATAGCTCACATTCAGGAGGAGTGCCAGTTATAGATTGGTCATCAGATGGAACTAAGATTGTTTCAGGCGGTCGTGATGAACTTAGAATAATAATTTGGGATTCTCAAGGAAATATGCTATACCAATTGGAGAATCAGCCATTATCAGTTTTTGGTTTAAGTTGGTCACCTGATAACAAGATGATTATTGCTAGTGGAGAAGGTCGATATGTAGTTATTACAGATGCCATGACAGGTGAAGAATTATTAATACTGGGTAAACTTGATCCAAACACTTATTGTGTTGGCTGGTCACCTGATAACAAGATGATT
>DQGV01000202.1:3795-4172 GCA_003524705.1 Anaerolineae bacterium
AAACACTTATTGTGTTGGCTGGTCGCCAAATGGAAAAATGTTAGCGACAATTGATGGCGGTGGCAGAATAAAAATTTGGGGAATTCACCCCTAAACAATTTATGAATCATAACAACTCTAAAATCTCTTATGGTTCTCAAAACCCTTTATGAACTCAATAGCTTTTCAAGTTTATAATCTCTTTAATGTCTTTTCTCAATAAATTTACAAACGATCCGCTTTTCACAAAAATTATTCGTTCAAGTGGTTCGTTATTAAGCAACAACACCATCGCTTTGGGTTTAAGTGTCATTCAAGGCATTATGGCAACACGTTTGCTTGGACCTGCTGGCTTTGGTCTGATTGGCGTGGTGATGGCGTTTGCTTCAACGGTCAAT
>DQGV01000406.1 GCA_003524705.1 Anaerolineae bacterium
TGCACGGCTGGGTCGGCTCATGGCGATATTGGATTAACGCCATGCAAGTCGCATCCACATCTTTCCGCGCCTATGCTATTGATTTATTCGGCTTCGGCGATTCCACACGCGACCCGTTAAGATATTCACTAGACCAACAAGCCGAACTCATCAATCGTTTTCTTGAAGAAATGGGAATTGGCAAAGTTGCTATCGTTGGTCACGACCTTGGTGCATTGGTCGGTTTTGCATTTCTTAAAAAGTGGCATGGTAGTGTAGACCGAATGATGGCAATCAACTGTCCCGTAGAATATGATGCGCTAAATGCGCGCATGAAAACTGCCACCATGAATGAGTTGATTGATTGGCTATCATCCAAAACACCAGAAGCGACATCTGCCCTTTCAGACGCTTCAAAAGTTGACCCCAAAGCTGTTACTGCTTCGATAGACAGTTTACAAGCCGACAATTTGTTCCCCAACGTTCGTAACCTGGGTGTGCCATGTTTGTTTGTGTATGGTTCAAATACGCCAGCACTTACTGTGCCTTCGCAAGAAAAAGCAGATACCTTGCCACAACACATGCACCAAATCAACTTAGATGGTTTGGGACACTTCCCCATGCTCGATAATCCGCCACAATTCAACCGCCTGCTGACAGATTTTCTGGCACTAGATTCAGGCATCAGTCCGCGTGAATTGCAATTGAAAGAAGAATGGAAACGAAGAGTTAGATAATAAAAAAGCCACAAAATTTTTGTGGCTTTTTTATTACAATTTTCTCAAAAACCATTTGCCCGTAGCAACTTCTTGTACATCACGAGCAAAATCTCCAGCGGTGGCGTATCTATCATTGCGGTCTTTCGCCATGGACTTTGTAATCACTTCTTGCCAAACAGCGGGGATGTTATCTTTCACTTTACGCACATCGGGAATGGGCAATTCAGAATGAGCATTCAATAATGCAGTGGTGGAATTACTTGAGAACGGCAATTGACCCGTGAGCAAACGATATAACACCACACCCATAGCATAAACATCCGAACGACCATCTACATTTTCGCCTTTGGTTTGTTCAGGACTCATATATGCAGGCGTACCCACCAACCACTCCCCTTCATCATCTACAATCTTTTGTGATTTGGCAATCCCAAAATCGGATAAGAAGGCTTCACCAGTATTATCAAATAAAATGTTGGAAAGTTTTACATCACGATGAACAATATTTTTTGCATGAGCCGCATCTAACGCGTCTGCCACACGCTTGAGAATGTGTGCAGCTTCGCTCATCTTAACTTCCCCGTTAGTCTTGAGGCGGTCATCTAAACTTCCGCCAGACATATACCGCATGACAATATACGGTTGTTGACCATGCCAACCAAAATCATACACAGGCACAATACATGGATGTTCTAACGCGGCAATTAATTCCGCTTCACGTTGAAAAAATTCACGATTTACATCATCTAACGTGCGGTTATACATTAATACTTTTACAATCACCTGACGGTGCATGTAAGGGTCACGCGCCAAAAAGATAAGCCCCATGCCTCCCTGTGCTAATTCACTTTCAATTTCATATCGTCCGATTTTGGATATGCTCATTGGTCTCTGCCAGAAATTAGAATGGCGTGAGTATAGAACAATTTTTGGATTATGGCAACTTACAGAGTTGTGAAAATTATTAAGTGGGTTAGCCACAGAGTTATCAGAGATTTTTTAATGTTTTCTCAATGTTCTCAGTGACCTCTGTGGCAAGATAGAATCATTCCCAATCAATTTTTTGACGACCCGCAAACCCCGCTTCAATCTCATGATAAAACTGAATCTGCTCTTCACCATATTTCCAACACAGATACACTTCTCTGCCGTCTTTTAGTGCCACAAAGTCTATCAATCCAATCGTTGGGTCTTTGATTTCAATATCCATATCCTGAATCTGATGTAATAATGAATGCAATCTATCAAAATCAGGCAATAACTTACTCAGTTTTGCATTGCCGCCATTCCCCGCAGATTTTTGAGCCAAATCCCATAACTCGGGTTGATTATCCTGAATCTTATTAGAAATTGTCATCACCTCAAAAATCATAGGGCGGACAATTTCTAATAAGTTATTTGCTTCTTTAGGTGTGTAATATTTCATAATTGGTCTAAAAAATCTCACAAGTCTTACAGGTCTAAATGGTCTGACCAATAAGACTTGTTAGACTCTTTCTAAATTTTAACACACCGAGAAGTAATTACCTACATTTCTTATAATGCAATGGCTGTATATCCTTTTTTCTTAACAGCAGTCAGAATTTGTTCTTCTGTTAATTTTGTATCGTCATATTCAATCGTCATTTCAAGTTTATGGTAACTAGCATTGATTTCTTTCACACCTTCCAAAGAATCTTCTAAAGATTCTAGCTTCATGGCGCAGTTGGTACAGGTCATATCGGGGATTTTGTAGGTTTTCTTTATCATAGATTCTCCGAAGGTGACAGTCATTTTTAAAATGACTGTCACCTAAAATTATTATTGAAATACTATCTGACCTGTATACATTCCCATTGAGCAAGTGAAATATAAAGTTGAACCTGCTTCCTGTGTAGGAATATCTACTTGAACTGTTCCAATAGGTGGAAGCATTTGATAAAAATCCAAATCAGGGATAAGGAAAGCCAAAGCGCAAGAATAAACACCATCTGTGACCAGATTTAATTTTAGGTTTTTACCTGCGGGTGCTTTTAATGTTTCAGGGAAGTATCCTTGATTTTGAACATACAAAGTGATTTCATCCTCAGATGTAGGTTGTGATTGTTCAATTGAAGATTGAGATAATGGTGCTTCTACTAATGGTTGGGGTGAAAACCAAGTACGCGTGAGATTTTGTATTGAATAAGGTGAACCAATAATATTGAGTCCACTATCTAAAGTTACAAACCCTAAAATCAAAAGGACTACTGCAACAAATCGCATGAAAAATTTTTCTAGTTTTGCACCGAGTTCAGTTGTAAGATATGCAATTGCAAAGAAAACGGGACTAGTACCAAGTGTGAATGCAAACATGAGTGCCGCCCCCATTAACACACTACCCGTGCCAAGTGCAGTTGCCATCATCGTTTGAGTAATGCCACATGGAATAAAAACCGTTAATACTCCAAGAAAAATTGGCGTGGCGGTATCAGTGCCTTTGGCTGTTTTACGAATCATTCTTGTAACAAATTTTGGCGGTTCAACCGAAAAGTATCGAAAGATAGGATGCACATTAAAAATGCGTAGGGCGTTTCCAATCATAAAAATGCCAATGAAAATAAGCAATGTGGCACGAGTAACTGGGTTGAATGTAAAGTATGAACCAAGCCAACCAAGCAACGCACCAAGTAAAGTGTAAGCAATTAATTTTGCAATTAGAAATAGAGAAATCGGAAGTGCTGAATTGAATTTTGAATTCGCTTTTTCTTTTTTCTTACTTGTAGTCTTTAGTGTGTAATCTTGTTCGACTTGATGTGCGAGTGAACTTGCTAGTAAACCACCTTGCACAGCCAAGCAACTTAAACCGCCTGTAGTTAAGCCTGTAACAAAGGCAACTATAATTTGACTTGTGTTCCCATCCGAATTATTTGAACCTGATTGATAGCCTGTCACGATTGCGATGGCAATCAGTACAACCCCGAAGGTAATAATCACAATAGGGTTGATGAGTGTATTCTTTTTATGTTGCATGAGGTTTCTCCTAAATAATATAAACAAAGTAAACATACCAATTGCACTAACATCTTGGTATAAAAAAGTTATGTTTACTTATATTTTAGGAGGTGGAGAGGTATTTTGAACAATTATAAATTTAACACTAAAATTTGAGAGTTCAAACTTTTGACTTTTTAGATTCAAAGAAAATTCAGAAAATTGGAAAATTGCTACTATGCTAAAAAGACATGATGAACCAATAATTTCGCAACACTGCATTGCTGTATGATTATTTTGATTTGAAGGGTTAGAAGCATGGGCAGTGTGATGTGAATCCATCATATCACTTGGCATCATTGACATTGGAATCGGCAGAGCAAGTAATTTTGCCAGCAATACAAATTGCAGGAGAAGAGAAATAAGCCCTCCAGAGAATTTTCGTCCTATCATTCTGTGGATTATAACGATTTGAATTGGATTTTATTTTTCTCTTATCAATATCTAAGTTAAATAAAAAGACCTGACAGGTTTTAAAAAACCTGTCAGGTCTTAAATTAAATTTTTACACTTCGCAACCTTAAACTATTCGTAATCACAAATACACTGCTAAATGCCATTGCTCCAGCCGCGAGCATTGGGTTTAAATATCCAAGTGCGGCGGCGGGGATAAGAACTACGTTATAGAAAAATGCCCAAAACAAATTTTGTTTAATCGTTGACAATGTTTTGCGTGATAAGTTAATTGCTTTGGCAACGCCACGCAAATCACCGCTCATTAACGTCACAGGTGCCGCCGCCATGGCAACATCAGTACCTGTTCCAATTGCCAGACCAACATCTGCTTGAGCAAGTGCAGGCGCATCGTTTACACCATCACCAACCATAGCGACAACATTTACGATTTTTGATTTTTGATTTTCGATTTGTAAATTCTTAACTTCGTTTGCTTTTCCTTCTGGCAACACTTCTGCAAGCACAGTATCAACATTTACTTGTTTTGCAATTGCTTCAGCAGTTTTTTGATTATCGCCCGTCATCATGGCAACTTTCAAATTCATTTTATGTAAATCGGCAATTGCATCTTTTGACGATTCTTTAATCGTATCCGCCACTGCAATAATGCCAGCAAATTGATTATCAACGGCAACTAACATGGCAGTCTTGGCTTCTGATTGCAAACGAGATATTTCCGATTCAAAATCCACAATGTGGATTCCTTTATCTGCAAACATTTTCTTATTCCCCACCATCACGCTTCTTGACTCAACCTCAGCCTGCACACCAAACCCCGGCATAGACTTAAACCCAACAGGTTCCGCAAGCGTTAATCCACGCGTTGTGGCTTCTGCCCAAATCGCTTCACCAAGTGGATGTTCACTTCCTTTTTCAACAGAAGCGGCAAAACGAAGTATTTCGTCTTCAGAGACTTGAGACTTGTGACTTGTGACTATATCCGTAACCGCTGGTTGACCTTTTGTAATTGTGCCAGTTTTATCTAACACAACAACTTTCACATTCCCAGCACGTTCGAGGGCTTCACTATTCTTAAATAAAATTCCAATCTCTGCGCCTTTGCCAGTGCCAACCATAATGGCTGTTGGTGTGGCGAGTCCCATAGCACAAGGACAAGCAATCACTAAAACTGCAACCATGTTGATTAATGCAATTGTGAATGGAGAATCTGAGAATTGATAACCAGTAAGTGGAACAATAAAATACCAAACCGCAAATGTAATTAATGAAATCACAATCACTATTGGCACAAACACAGCAGAGACTTGGTCTGCTAGTTTTTGAATCGGTGCTTTGCTTCCTTGTGCATCTTCTACAAGTTTGATGATTCTTGCTAATGCAGTTTCTCTACCAACTTTAGTCGCTTCAAATTTGATTAATCCAAGTTTGTTCAATGTCGCGCCGATGACTGTATCCCCTTGTTTCTTTTCAACAGGCAATGATTCACCAGTCAGCATTGATTCATCAACTGTGCTTCGTCCTTCAACTACAACACCATCTACTGGAATGGTCTCGCCAGGTTTAACGATAACTGTATCCCCGACGCGCACATCATCAATGGAAACAGAAACCTCTATCCCGTCACGGATGAGGCGTGCGGTTTTGGCTCTGAGTCCCATTAATTTCTTAATCGCTTCTGACGTACGCCCTTTTGCTCGAGCTTCTAAATATTTTCCAAGCCGAATCAAGGTGATGATGACTGCGGCGGTTTCAAAATAAACATGTTGATGGATGTTTGCAAATGTAATCACGACCGAATAAAAATATGCAGCGGATGAACCCATTGCAATTAATACATCCATATTTGCGGAGCCATTGCGCAAGGCTTTGAACGCGCTGACATAATATTGACCACCGACAATGAATTGAACTGGCGTTGCTAAGAACCACATAAACAATTGAGCAGTAAAAGAAACATGACCTGCATCGGTTGGAATTAAACCAAGGTCCATTGACATGGAATAAACAAAAAGCGGCAAGGTGAAAACAAGCCCAAGAATGAGCATGTTGTATTGATATTTAATTTCATGCTCGCGTGCTTTGGCTTCGGCATCTTCACTTTCATTACCAAGTTCGATAATTTCAAAACCAGCGTTTGCAATTGTGCGTCGTAATTCGGCTTGTGTAATAATGGTTGGAATGTATTTGACTTGCGCTTTTTCAGTTGTAAAACTGACATTGACTTCTGTAACGCCTTCTTGTTTTTTGATAATGTTTTCAAGTGTGCGGGCGTCATTATCATCGGATAATTTTTTAATGATTAACTCTGCTTCACCTGTTGCAATGCCATACCCCGCACGATTGACTCGTGCAATAAAATCATTGATTCCTAATTTTGCAGAATCAAAATCTACTGTGGCTCTTTCGGATGAAAGATTCACAACTGCCGAATTCACGCCATCTAATTTTTTTAGATTGCGTTCAACAGTGGCAACACAGTTGGCACAGGTCATGCCGGTGATGGGGAGGGTTAATTGTTTTGTATCAGACATTTTCTACTTTTTCCTAAGTACATTTTCAACACTAAGTTCATCTAATTTTTTGTTTAGTGTTTGTATTTCAAAGATGTTCGGCAAAGCCAGCCAGACTATTGCAAGCCCTGCTAAAATTCCTGTAATCCATCTAGCCCATGAGTTGAAAGAGCCAATTCCATCTCCACTATAAAAATTTTGAGAGAAACTGTTATTGGTTAATTGGGCAAGCCAAAGGTTTGTATCACGAAAGCCATTTCCAATACCAGAAAAATCACTAATCATGTGAGTGCCACCATCTAAAATCATAGGCATTAATAATAAGAGAGCCATCCATATAGAAATTGCTTTTGCTTTATTTCGAAGCCAATAAAAGATAACTGCAAACACCCAAATAATTGTATAAAATGAAACCATACGATCTGACCATGCTACTTTCCAACCCATCGCTTCATTCCCTATAAATTGACGAAGAATCATTGGGTTGGATGTGTTTTGCCAAACGGTTTGTATTTCGCTCAGTGAATACATACTTTGTTCACCGAATAGAAAGATGGAGCGTTGCGGTAATTGATGACAAAAGAAAGAATAAAAGAAATAGATTGCATTACCCGCAGAAGTAAAACCTAATTCCATTATGACAGGTGCAAACCAAGGGATAATGACCCAGATGCCATAAATTATTAAAAATATTTCAAACAAATGATTGGATATCCAATTACTAAAAGTATGGAATGTTATTTTTTGAGTTGAAGTTACAGAAATAGTATTCATTACCTTTGACCTTCTTTATAGTAGCCAGATTAATAATCTGGCTACTATTTTTATTTATTGAACTGGAATTTCGATTTCTTCTGTGTAATTTAAATCATCTTTCTTTACATTTACAGTTAATTTCCATGTTCCAGACATACTAAAGCCAGCATTGATAGCATATCTACCATTTCCTTGTTCAGTAGCAGTACCTTGCATTGTTCCCATATTGTGACCAGTATGTTCCATAGAAATATCAACAACAGCACCTTCAATCGGATTGCCATTTGAGTCTGTAATGGTCAAAATCACTTCACCATTCCCCATCATCATAGGGCTAGGTCTTGTTTCAAATGTTACATTTATATTAACTGAATTATTATCTACTACAGGCGTAGAATTACCCCCACAAGCTGCCAATAAAATAGACAAACCAACTACAAAACTCACAAAAGTTATCTTAGGCATCGAATATCTCCTTTATACATTATTTTCTTCAAGGTCATCATCTTCAAGCGGGTGTTCGACTTCACCTGCTATAAAACCTTGTGGATTTTTTTCAAATTCACGCAAGCAGGCACGAGTACAAAAATAAACTATTTCATTTCCATAAACTGCACTTGGATATTTAGATGGTTCTCTTAATGTGCCACTACAAACAGTTTTAGGAAAATTAGCTGAATCCATAAAATAAATTATTCAAGGACATTAATCATCAACATCAAACCACCTGGCTCTTCGCCATTATTAGTAGTGTGATGCGGAATATGGCAATGCAACATCCATTGACCAGTTTCCGTAGCGACCCATTCAATATCATATCTTTCACCTGGAGCAACACTAACTGTATCTTTTGTTAACTGTGCTCCTTCTGGAACAGGGTGTCCGTCTGTGGCAACAATTTTGAAAGCAGGTCCATGTAAGTGCATTGGGTGAATAAATTGACCAATTGCGGCAATACGCAAACGAACAGTTTCACCTTTTTTTACAGTAATGGTTTGAGTATTTGGAAATGCTTTTCCATTAATTAGGAAATAATTAGGTTCCATGCCACTCATTGGCATTGCAGGGAAAGTTTGCCCACCCATAAATAAAACTTCTGAAATCATTAAAAATTCATCTACTGCTGGTGGATTGTCTTCTGGAATAATTGGGTCAATAATTAAAGGTGCATATAAACCAGCTAACACTTGTGTATCACTTTCATAATGAGAATGATACATATAAGTTCCCGCAGGTTTGGCAGTAAACTCATAAGTAAATGTTTCACCTGGCTGAATGGGGTCTTGCGTCATACCTGGGACTCCATCCATTGCATTAGGAACTTCAACTCCATGCCAATGAACTGTAGTAGGAGAATCTAATTCATTCTTCACAATAATTTTGACTTGATCGCCTTCGGTAACGCGAATCATTGGACCTGGCACTGTACCGTTATAAGTCATTGCATTAATGGTGACACCATCTAAAATTTCCCACTGCACAACTTTTGTTGTTAATTCAAAAACCTTTACACCATTTTCTTCACGAAACGATAAAGGCTGTCCGCCAACATTTTCAGTCGCAGGTTCTATATCTGTTCCTGTAATAGGTTCCATAGAATGCCCACCACCCATATCAGACATGGTCATACTGCCTGGTGTAGCAGTCGTATTCATCATATTGTCATTTCCCATATCCATAGGATTGTTAGTAGTAGCACACGCTGTTACTAAAATACTAATTAGCATTAATAGAAATATTTTTTTCATTTTATAACTCCAACACTTTCAACTTTGAATAATTAAGAATGTTCTTGTGTATCTTGTTCTTTATTAAGATATTTTTCTGGGTCTTTGTCAAAAGATTTTTTACAACCAAGCGAACAGAAGTAATAAGTTTTGCCATTGTATTCGGAAGTGCCAGCGGCAGTTTCAGGGTCAATATCCATGTGGCAAACGGGGTCATGTACTGTAGTAGTTGTCATTTTGTAAATCTCCTTGTTTATAAAAATTTTATTGTGATAAATCTACACGTCGTAACAATTGAGCATTAATGGCTACGACAATGGTACTCACTGACATTAATAACGCACCAACTGCAGGTGAAAGTAGAATTCCAGCCCAAGCAAGAATTCCGGCGGCTAAAGGCAAAGCAATAATGTTGTAACCAGAAGCCCAAATTAAGTTTTGAATCATTTTGTTGTAACTAGCACGGCTTAATTTGAAAATTTTGACAACATCTAATGGATTGCTTTTCACTAAAATAATCCCTGCTGACTCAACTGCCACATCCGTACCACTTCCAATTGCAATCCCAACATCTGCACGAGTAAGAGCGGGTGCATCATTAACTCCATCACCAACCATTGCAACTTTCTTACCTTGTTTCTGTAATTCAATTACTTTTTGGTCTTTGTGTTCAGGCAATACTTCTGCAAAATACAAATCGATTCCAAGTTCATCTGCAACGGCTTTCGCAACTTCTTTGCTATCACCTGTCAACATAGCAACTTGAATATTCATTTCATTTAATTTTTTGATGGCTTTATAGCTTTCAGGTCGAATGACATCTGCTAATGCAAATGCGGCGAAAATCTTTTCGTCAACGATAAGATAAACAACTGTTTGAGCTTTTTGTCCAGCAGATAAAGCAAATTCTAAAATTTCATCATTTGGTTTTATATTAAGCAATTCAAGTAAACGCGGACCACCAACCCATAAATCTTTTCCATTATGTTTTGCACGAATGCCACGTCCTTTAAGTGCTTCAAAATCAGAAACAACTGGCAAATGTAATTTTTTATCTTGCGCGGCTTTGCGTATGGCTCGCGCAATAATATGTTCTGAATCTGCTTCAAGTGCCGCAGTTAACGCAAGAGCATGGTTTTCATCTACACCATTTGTTTTAATAGCAACTACGCCTTGCTCCCCTTTTGTAAGAGTGCCTGTTTTATCAAAAATGATGACATCAATTTCTCGCGCTTCTTCAAGTGATAAACG
>DQGV01000357.1 GCA_003524705.1 Anaerolineae bacterium
CCGACTGTCTTTGTAAAATTGGCTGGATTGATTTTTGTTTTCATCCCGCAATTATATTCTATGCCATGTCATTGCGAGGAGTGACGAAGTCACGACGAAGCAATCTTATGATTAAGTTGGAGATTGTTTCGCATTCGCTACGCTCGCTCGCAATGACATGGATATAAAAAGGTATATATGACTTCCTCTTCACATAACATTGGATTTATCTCAACGCGATTCGCCGGAACAGATGGCGTTTCACTCGAAACAGAGAAATGGGCAACTGTTTTAGAGCGCATGGGTCACAAATGTTTTTACTTTGCAGGCGAATGTGACCGCGACCCGAACATATCGCACGTCGTAGAAGAAGCGTTTTATCGTCATCAAGAAATTGATAAGTTAAATCAAATCGCATATTCTGGCAGTTGGACGGTGACTCAAGAAGCACGCAAAGCGCATCCTGAAATTGCTCAATTGCATAAAGATTTTTTTTCAATTTATATTCGTCCGCCGCAAATGACAAAGCGTGTCACTGAAATTAAAGAATATCTCAAAGAAGAGTTATATAAATTTGCACATAAATTTGATTTAGAAATTCTTGTCATTGAAAACGCCGTCACGATTCCATTAAATTTACCTTTGGGTTTAGCCATTACAGAGTTTATTGCTGAAACGGGTTTTCCAACCATCGCGCATCATCATGATTTTCATTGGGACCGCCAACGTTTTCAAGTCAATTGTGTTGGTGATTATCTCGCAGCGGCGTTTCCACCAAGTTTGCCTTCGATTCGTCATGTAGTTATCAATACGATTCAAGCGCGTGAGATTGCTTCACGACATGGATTGACCTCGCGTGTGATTCCGAATGTGATGGATTTTGACTCACCTCCACCCGCTTCAGATTCTTACACGCAAACTGTTCGCTCCGACTTTGGCATTGGCTCAGGGGAATATTTTTTCTTACAACCAACACGTGTGATTCAAAGAAAAGGCATTGAACATGCCATCGAAATTGTGCGGCGACTTAACCTCCCTGCTAAATTAGTCATCACTCACGCCTCTGGTGATGAAGGCAATGATTATGAACAACGTGTGCGTGAATATGCAAATTTATTAGGCGTGACAGTTCGTTTTGAATCAGACCAAGTGCAAGATGAACGCGGCACCACGAAAGATGGTCAAAAAATTTACACATTGGGTGATGTCTATCCTCATGCTGATTTGGTGACGTATCCTTCCAGCATTGAAGGTTTTGGCAACGCCTTTTTAGAAGCTGTGTATTATCACCGCCCAATTTTAGTTAACAACTATTCTATTTATGAAGTAGATATAAAACCAAAAGGTTTTCGGGTGGTATGGTTTGATGGATACATCAATAACAATACTTTGGCAATGGCAAAACATATTTTAGAAAATCCAGACCAAGCCAAAGAATGGGCTGATTTAAATTATCAACTTGCCAAACGCTATTTTTCATATACCGTGCTTCAACATCGTTTGCAATCGTTGATTGAAGATTGTTTGGGTTATCAAGCCCTTACAAACCAAGGGATTTGAATGAAGATTTCGATTTTGCATTATTCAGTCCCGCCCATTGTCGGCGGTGTAGAAAGTGTAATTGCACATCACGCGCGATTAATGTCAGCCAATGGGCATGCTGTTAGTTTAATCGCCGCGCGTGGTGAAGCATTAGATGAAAAGATTACGATAACAAAAATTCCGTTGGCTGATTCACGCCATGAACGTGTTAATCAAGTCAAAGCGCAATTAGATAAGGGTGAAGTGACCAAAGAGTTTGAATCATTGCGTGACGAATTGACGAATGAACTACAAAAAGCGTTGAAAGACACAAATGTTTTAATTGCTCATAACGTTTGTTCACTAAATAAAAATCTTGCGTTAACAGCTGCGTTGTATAAATTACATATTGAAAAAAAATTACCGAAATTGATTCTTTGGCATCACGATTTAGCCTGGACGACACCGCGTTATCTGCCTGAACTTCACAATGGCTACCCATGGGATTTGTTACGAACCGATTGGAAAAATATTACGCATGTTGTGGTTTCTGAATTAAGAAGAAAAGAATTAGCCGAATTGATGAAATTAGATTCAAAATCCATTCATGTGATTCCAAACGGTGTAGATGCTTCACGCTTCTATAAACTTGAATCTCAAACCCAAGCATTACTCGCACAAATGAATCTTTTAGATTCCGCTCCAATTTTGTTATTACCTGTACGTATCACCCCACGTAAAAACATTGAACTGGCTTTGGGAACATTATCTGAATTAAAGAAAGAATATCCGCAAGCCGCATTGGTAGTGACAGGACCATTAGGTCCACACAATGTAGACAATATCAAATATTTTGATAAGTTGAAAAACTTGCGAAAAGAATTGAATTTAGAAAGTTCAGCCCATTTTCTGGCTGAATTAGTTGATACATTTTTACCTGATGAAGTAATTGCCGATTTTTATCGAGTCGCAGATGCGTTGATTTTCCCCAGCCGTGAAGAAGGCTTCGGGATTCCATTAATCGAAGCGGCTTATAGCCACTTACCTGCTTTTTGTGCAGATATTCCTCCCCTGCGTGAATTAGGTTTAGAAGATGTCACTTATTTTTCAGCAGATGAAAACCCTAATATCGTTGCAGAATTAATTGCAAATTATTTTAGAACATCACAAACCACAAAATTATCAATGCGAGCCCGTTTGAATTTCCGTTGGGAAGCCATTTATCGCCAACACATCGTGCCGATTTTGTAAGAAAGGACAAGCAATGCAAAAACATACAGACTTCTCACCTATTCATACTATTTTTATTCCTTTAGTCCATGATGGACCTGGAGAAAGCGCCATCGAAACCGCGAAGCATTTTGATGCGGATATTGTTTTGGTTGGTATTGTGGTTGTGCCAGAAGGTCAATCATTAAGTGTAGGTGCAGTTTCAGCTCGTGCTTTACGAAAAAAACTTCGTGATTATGGAAAAGATAAAAAAATCATCAGTAAAACACAGGTCATTGTTTCACACCAACCATGGGGAGAACTTTCTAACCTTTTGAAAAAAGAGCAACCTGATGTATTGTTTTTAGAATGGGATGCTCACTTAAATGCATTAAGCGTCACTGCAAATGAAGTATTAACCAACCCACCCTGTGATATCGCATTAATTCGCGGAAAAATTGTAAGCCAACCAAAGCAAATTCTCGTACCAGCCAGAGGTGGTCCACATGCTGAGTTGGCGTTGAAAGTAGGTTTAGGATTGAATCCAAAGGGAGTCACTGCTTTGCATATTCGCAGAACAGATGACCCCATGGCTGGTACAGATGCGCCATTTATTGGGTTAGAGCGTGTGTTAAGACAAATGCCTGAGGTCAAGAAACAGTTTGAAGTCACAGATGAAGCGGCTGAATTTATCTTGCAAAACTCAAAAGACAATGATCTCATCGTTTTGGGTACGACTACAGCACAATCATTAACCAGCCCGGCATCTTTAGGTTATGTTGCCGACCGTGTTTTGCGTGAGTCATCTAGCATTGTGATTGCTGTAAAAAAGGCTTCTGAAAATCAAACCATATATGATGAAAGCGCCGGCGTGGAAGCAATTACGATTTTGGTTGATAAATGGTTTGGCGAAAATACATTTGAAGCCGATGAGTATAAAAACTTGAAAGACTTGGTTGAGTTAAAGAAACAGCAAAACTTAACCATTAGTTTGGCTTTGCCTGCTTTGAATGAAGAACAAACGGTTGGCAAAGTGGTTCGGATGATGAAAAAAGAGTTGATGCAAAAGGCTCCTTTATTGGATGAAATTGTTTTGATTGATTCAAACTCTAAGGATCGCACGCGTGAGATTGCAAAGAAAGAAGGAATTCCTGTTTACATTCATCAACAAATTTTAGAACGCCTCAAACCCAGACGTGGAAAAGGTGAGGCTTTGTGGAAAAGTTTACTCGTCACAAAGGGCGACATCATCGTGTGGATTGATACTGACATCGTCAACATTCATCCGCGTTTTGTGTATGGCATTATTGGACCTTTGTTGCAAAATCCGCAAGTGCAATTGGTGAAAGGGTTTTATCGCCGACCTTTAAGAGTCGGTGAAAAAATGCAAGCAGGTGGTGGTGGGCGTGTGACTGAATTAACAGCCCGACCTTTGTTGAATTTGTTTTACCCTGAACTTTCCGGTGTTGTGCAACCATTGTCTGGTGAATATGGCGGCAGGCGCAGTGCTTTAGAAAAAATTCCGTTCTTTTCAGGTTATGGTGTTGAAACAGGTTTGTTAATTGATATTTATGATGAGTACGGTATTCAAGGCATTGCTCAAGTAGATCTATTGGAACGCATTCATCATAATCAAGCATTAGAAGCGTTAAGCAAAATGTCTTTTGCTATTATTCAAGCCGTATTGCATAAACAAGAAAAACGTTTTGGCAAAGCCGCCGTAGAAGAAGTCAATAAATCTATGAAGTTGATTCGGTATAATGCCAATGAAGGATATTCTTTGGATGTTGAAGAAATTGCCGAACGTGAACGTCCACCGATGCTTGAAATCCCAGAATATCTTGAGAAATTCAAACGAAGTTAATTTTACGTTATACTTTCACATCAAAATTGGAATTCTCATTAAGGAGAATTATTATGGATACTCCATCCCATTTACTACTCGTAGCAGTCATTCAAGACCAAGACCTTGAACCCGCCACCAAAGCCTTACAAGAAATCGGCGCGGCATCTACTTACTTATCAAGTGCCGGCGGTTTTTTAGGTCGGCGCAATGCCACTTTGTTAATCGGCTTGCCATTTGCGAAAAAAGAAGAAGCCCTAAAAGCATTACATGAATCCTGTCGTCAACGCATTGAATACATGACACTTCCATTAGAAGGTTCAGCCATGCCAATGCCTGCACCAGTTCCTGTCACCGTCGGCGGGGCAACTGTGTTTGCTTTGCCTGTTGAAAGATTTGAACAAATATAAAAGGTCTGATAAGTCTAAAAAATCTTACAGGTCTTAGGAGAATTGATTATGAAAATGATGATTGTAATTATTAAGGATAACGACGCCGATACATTGACTCAAGCCTTCACCGCCTCAAACTTTCGGGTGACACGTGTGGCTTCGACCGGCGGATTCTTACGCTCCGGCAATGTGACGATGTTACTAGGTGTGGAAGATAATCAAGTAGATTCTGCTATTGATGTTGTAAAAAAATCTTTACCACCCAAAGGTGATACAAAACGTGCCACATTATTCGTGGTGCCAGTTAATCATTTTGAGCAAGTGTAAATTTTGATTCATTCAAACAAAGACGAAAAAAGCAGGAACTTTCTGCTTTGAAAATCGTCTTTGTTTTTGTTTAACAAGGAGTTTTTATGAATAGAAAAATCATTATTTCTTTTTTTGCTTTACTGATTCTTATGCTGGCATGTGCAAATCCATTAACGAGTAATCCGCCTGCTCAACCACAAAATGTAGAAACGATTGTTGCCGCTACACTTTCAGCACTCACTGCTCCCGCTTCAAACCCGACCGTTGTGCCTGATTCTGTTTCATCAAATACATTGCCCCATTCATTGTATTATCTTGCCAACGATACCGCAGGGGTGTTGCAGGTCTTTCGCTTAAAACAAGATGCACAAACTGTTTCACAAGTTACATTTGAAGTTGAAGAAATTCAAGATTATGCTGTTTCACCAATTGATGGCAGTGTGGCGTATGTTGTCAATAATCAACTATTCACAGTCAATGCCGATGGCAGTAATCGAGGCATGATTGTAGATGGTGGTGTAATCGATGAAGTTAATCCATTTGTGAATAGACTCAGCCATCCTGTGTGGTCAAATGATGGTCAAACCATTGCTTTTGGTTATAAAGGATTAAATTTTTATTCAATCATTACGGGTCAATATAATTTATTAATCCCAAATCAAATTGAAGACCAAGGCAATGGTTTTGTTTTCCCAACAGAATTATTTTTCCCGGAAAAATTCTCACCAGATGGAACTAAATTATTACTTACGCTTGGTTATTATGAAGGTGCATCCGCCGCAATTTATTATCCGAACGGCGGAAGTGTTGTGCGTTTGGTTGGTGAAAATCGCGGAATCATTTGTTGTGATACAACGCAATGGACTCCGGACAGTTCTGCAATTTATTCTGCTAACCCATCGTTTGGTATGTTTGCGGCAGGTTTATGGAAAGTAGATGCAACCACAGGTAATGTTTCAACATTATTCACTGGTGACTTTGATACAAATCCAGTTCAAGTTGCAGATGCACCATTGCTCGCACCTGATGGAAATTTATATTTCTTTTATGCTAGCATCCCCAACACAGGTGATATGGTGAGTCGTCCACCATTACAACTCATCCGCTCTGCGCCAGATGGAATTACAAATCGCACAGTGCTTCGCCCTGAAATATATGACACTATGAACGAACATTTATGGTCACCAGATGGTAGTTTTGTCATCATTACTACTGCCCCCACCGCAGATACATATTATGGTGGCACACCCGTATTAATTTATACAGACCCAGCCAAAGGCAGTATTGGTTTAGGAAGATTTGCAGTCAATATGCAATGGGGACCGTAGTGTATTTTAAGTAATAAGGGCGAGGTAATCTCGCCCTTACTTGTTTAACAAATACTCATCAAAAAAATTGATGACTCTATTTTCATATCTCTGGGGATGATAAGCATACGTTCCTAAATGTGGAACACCATCTTCTACCCAAATTTGTTTTGGTTCATCCGCAGAATCATATAAACGATATGGGGAATTCATCAGAATCGCGCCACCATACCAACCATCAATAATAAACACGACTCGCGGACTAATTTTCCCAATCACTTTTTCTACATTTACATCTTCAATCTGTGCGCCGCTTTGCGTTTCACTAAAAAATTTTACCAATGGATGTAAAAATTCAATCGGCATGTTTAACTTCAACACATCTTCTAACGATGGATAAGCACTATCAGCCACCACTGCTTTGATTTCATTTCGTTCAGATGCGGTCAATAAAACTGTAGATGCTCCCATTGAACCACCCCATGCGCCAACATGTTCCACACCTTCTTGTGCTAATGCAAAATCTAATGCGGCTTCTACATCTAAAATTTCTTGATAACCCAACGTAGAAATTTCACCATCACTTTCACCATGTGCACGTGCATCCCAAGCCAAAACACCATATCCTTTTTTGGCGAGCAAAGCATGAACCCATTCCGGGCGATTGTCGCCATATCCGTGTGCTAACAGAATGACTGCTCCATTTCTGGGTGGTGTATACCAAGCTGTCAAACGGATTCCATCTTCTGTCATTAAGTTAATTTCTTGAAATGGGATATTTTCTTCGCGTAAGGTTGTGCCTGGCGGAATTCTGCGTGGCGGATGCAGTACATCGTATAAGCCATACAATCCAAGTCCGAATAATGAAATTAAGAATATAAAAAAGGTTACAGTGAATATTTTTAGAATACGATGATTTTTATTCATACCTAACACAACTCCGAAGGAGTGAAATGATTATAGATTCGAATGCAAAAAAATCAAAACCCCGTAGGGTGTTATAAAATCTGTGCCATCCTTATGGGATTATTTTAGCATTACCTTGTCCTATAATCCTGTCATCCTTACAGGATTTTTTACCCCAAAACAAAATTATCAATCAAACGAGTCTTACCAATGAATACAGCCATTGAAAGCAAAGCTTTCTTTTCAATTACGGTTAATTCCTCGAGAGAGTCATAATCAGCACAAGAGACATATTGCACGTTTACCAACGGCTCGCTTGCTAAAACTTCTTTCATCTTCGCTCTTAGTTTTTCGGCATCACGCTCGCCAGCCTCGTATAATTTTTTTGCTTCACTCAACGAACGAAACAAAACTGTCGCGGCTTTTCGTTCGGCTTCATTTAAATATTTATTACGGCTAGACATTGCCAAGCCATCATCTTCTCTCAAAGTCGGGCAAACTACAATTTCAATTGGGAAGTTCAAATCCGCCGTCATGCGCCGAATTACAGCCACTTGTTGGGCATCTTTTTGTCCAAAATAGGCTTTGTGTGGTTGTGTGGCGTTGAATAATTTGGATACAACCGTCGTTACCCCTTTGAAGTGACCGGGTCTCCTTGCGCCTTCAAGAGGATTCGTCAACGCTTCGACCTCAACCCAAGTCTGGTAGCCGGGTGGATACATTGTCTCAGCCGATGGATTCCAAACGATGTCTACGCCTAAAGGCTTGAGTAGTTCCAAGTCTCTCTCTAAGTCTCGAGGATATTTGGAGAGGTCTTCGTTTGCTCCAAACTGCGTCGGGTTGACGAAGATAGTGACGATAACATGGTCGTTTTCTTCTTTTGCTCTTGAAACAAGAGAGAGATGCCCGGGGTGTAAGTATCCCATTGTAGGTACAAGACCAACTTTCCCCGTAAGAGAGAGGCGTTTTGTTCTTAGGTCAAGAAGGGAAGAGAGGAGGTTCATTTGTCTATACAATATCCTTTTTGAGGGCTTGACAGGCTAGAAATTTTGTTCTACACTCTTATTACATTATACAAAAGGAGACTCAAATGGCTTACGCACACACTAACTCAAAAGGTACTACCTACTATTTACATTCCAATGGCAAGATGTTTTTCTTCTCAAAGGAAGTAAAAGCGGGCGCACTCGACGCCGTACCTGCTGGCTACAACGTAGTCGAAATGAAGACAGGTATGCTCGTTTTGAAGAAAATTCAAGCAGAAACTCCAAAACCTGCTGAATCTAATTCATAAAGTATAACTTGGTAATTTGGAGTTAGCCAGTTTGCTGGCACTCCACACATATATTGTTCTTTTAGATTAAAAAAGGAGACTAATTATGACACGTACACAAGCATCTAAAAGTTATGAAATGAAAGGGGTGCTCTCATGCCAACTCTAAACCGCGTACAATTGATTGGGCGTTTGGGGAAGGACCCTGAGAGCAAGTTCACTCCCACTGGCAAGAAGGTCTGCCACTTTAGCCTTGCAGTGAGTAATCGCTGGAAAGATAAAAGCGGTGAGACCAAAGAAGTTACCGAATGGGTCAACATTGAGGCTTGGGGGCGGCTCGGAGAAGTTTGTCAGGAATATCTTAAAAAGGGAAGTTTGGTTTTTGTAGAAGGTCGTTTGAAGACCGATAAATACGAATCCAATGGCGAGACGAAGTATTTTACAAAAGTCGTTGCGCAAACCCTGCAATTCTTAGATAAGCGAGAAAAAGAAGAGCCGATGATGGTGGAAGAAGACCCCGGTGATTATGATGTGGAATAGTGGGTGTGAAGAGTAAAAATTGAATAGAAAAAGAGCATCCGTTATGGATGCTCTTTTGTTTTAAGCTACTTCTACCATTTGATTTGATTGTTTCATTAACCATACATAGCCATCTTCTAAACCGGGTTGGGCAGGTTGTGCATTTGCATAATCTTTTGCGTTTGAACCCACCAAACGATATTGTGTGCCTTCTGCAAGATGAAGCATGGAAACAACTGTTAAATCGTGATTTGGTTTTTCCATGCCTTGCATGGTTAAAGTCCAGACATGATGTTCAGCGGCTTTGGTTAATTCGGTTGGACTTCCGCGAAATAAAATCTGACCTTTGGCTAGGATTGCTAGGTCACGACAGGTTTGACCAATATCTTCAACAATATGTGTGGATAATAAAACGACTCTATCGGTTGCGAGGTTTACTAGCAAGTTACGAAAACGGATTCTTTCTTCAGGGTCTAAGCCTGCTGTTGGTTCATCCACAATAAGTAATTTCGGATTATTTACTAAAGCTTGTGCAATGCCAACGCGGCGTTTCATGCCACCAGAAAAACCTTTGATTTTGCGATTCGATTCTTTTGCTAGCCCAACCATCTCCAACACTTCATGTACACGTTGATTGCGCTTACGCGAATCATCTAAACCTTTGAGAATCGCCATGTAATCTACAAACTGTATAGCAGTGAGTTCGGTATACATGCCTAATTCTTGAGGCAAATATCCAAGCATACTTTTGATTTGATGCTTGCCAGATTCAGCATTTAAGTCAAAGCCATTGATTTTCACAAAACCACTGCTAGGGTTAACGATGCCAGCCAAAATGCGCATGAAGGTTGTTTTGCCCGCTCCGTTTGGACCCAACAAACCAAACATGCCAGAATTGATTCTTAAATCTATGCCATTTAATGCGTTAATGGTTTTGTTTCCAACTCCATAAGTTTTTGTAAGACCTTTTATTTCAATCATTGTAAATTCCTTTCTAGATGTATCTTTCTTGTCTATGGAGTAATATCCATGAGCATAAAAAGAAAATGAGGGAAAGAGCAAAGAGTGCAATTTGATTTGTGTGTAAGTCTGGATGTTCGGGATTTGTGATTCCCATGAAGATATAAAAATATTTCCAGTTATTAATCGCCATGCCATCGCGGATGATGATTTGGATAATCCACACAATACCAACGAAAAAAGCACCTATCATTGTTTGTGCTCCTACAATAGAGCCGAATGTGCCGAGTGCAATTAATGTAATCGTGGGAATAACCCAAGCAAGGTGTAAATCAAACACAGTGCCGATAGAAGAAAAATCTACGTCAATATTTTTTGCAAAGATATAAAAACTAAAGGCACATACGGCTTGAATAAAAAATATCATCAAGGTGCGTTCGATGATGATTTGTGCGGCTCGAATCGGTGTAGCAAAACGCAATTCCAAAGCGGGGTCATCTAAAATGGCATACGCCGCCATTACCCCGCCGATGAGTGGAACTGCTGTTCCTAAATAGGCAAGTGACATATCTGTTGATTGCGAAGGTTCATTGATAATTAAGATGACGATGACAAATAACATCCAAAATGCAATCGGGAACCAAAGTTGGTCAAGGCGATAGGTCAATAATGTATATTTGAGTGAAAAATGTTTCATCAGATTTCCTATGCACGGCGGGCTTGATGTTCTAAATAAAATTTCAGGGTAAGAATCACGGCGAGGATCGAAAGACCAAGTGTCATTAAGCTAAGAGTCGCATCGGTTGAAGTGTATAGAGGAGTCGAGCCAGCGAATCCGCCAAAAAAACCATCTAATACCAACATTCCGCCGGGGGTGAGATATGTTCCACTTAATGTTGGGAACTCCTCGCGGTTGAGATAATTTCCCCAAAACCAGTAACCTGTAAAAAGAATTTGATAGACTCGCAAAGGCATAATCAGTGGGCAAGCCAATGAAAAGGCTGTCACGAATGCAATCGCTGGTAATGTCATGCTGAAAAATGCAAGCGTCATTGTGTATAACAATGAAAGCGGAGCTGTGCCTTGCAGAATTAATACACTCGTAATGATTAAAATCCAAACCAGAATCGGGAGTAGAAATGCGAAAGTCACTCCGAAATATTTTGCAAGAATGTAAACCATCACGCGCAATGGCGTACTTAATTGCAACTCACGCACACCCAAACGAAAATCTCTTTGCATACGGTCTGCGGCAAGAATGCCCGCCGCCACAGGTAAAAATAAATTAAATGTAAAACCCATGCGCCCGGCAAATTGCAAAACATCATTTTCTGTAAGCACAATTTTTGAAGCTGTTGGTGATTGCCAAAAAACAGAGAATGTATAGAACACAAACAAAAGACCATACGCAATCCATAAGCCTGGGCGACGAATTGACATATTGAACTCATGGCATAAGACACCGAAAAAACGAAACATTATTCCTCCAATTTTTTTATAACGTGCCAGATTTACGCCACAATACCTGTGGTTGATTCGCAGACCATAAAGCAAAGCCCATCAATACAAAAGCGAGCACAAACATCAAGTTTGGGTTTTGCCAAAATTGAGCAATGGTATTCATCCATGCAACTGATGAGCCAAACCATTCAGCCATCACTTTCATTGGAATATATTGAGAAGCCCACAATGTATATGAAATGAATAAGGCATTACCGGTGCCAATCCATAAGGAAAGCAGAAGCGCAAAAGCGGATAAGAAAAGCATAGGAGCCGCCCAACCTAAGACCACTTCAAAAAGTAACTGTGGTGGCACGATGAATAACAAAATCATCCCAGCCCCACCTGCTAATAAAAAGTTATAACCAGAAACCAATGTGAGGCGTGCTAATAAAATTTTCCATGCAGAAGTTGGTGTTGAAAGAGTCAATTCAAGTGCTGAATCATGTTCACGACCATAAACAATCGAGACTGTTCCCGCGGCAATCATTGGCGCAAAGAAATACATTACATCAGCGCGATTTACTAAAATCGCCATTGTTACAAACATCATCATCAATACTGCTGAACCAAGCCATAATTCTTGATGAATTAACAAAAGTTGTGTGCGTAATAGTTGAATCATATTGCGAAATGCACGTGCCAATTTTGAAGGCTGATGAATCAATTCAAGTGAAGAATCTGCCAAATGAGCAGGAGCAAGTATGCGCGAGTCTGAAGCGATGATTTCATCAGCAACTATGTTCCACAATTTCAAATCCGCTTGGCAAGTATCACAATCTGCAAGATGTTTTTCAAAATTAACTTTTTCTTTTTCATCAAGTTGATTCGCGGCATATAAAATTAATTGTTCTTCGTGATTCATAAATTCTCCTGCGTGCGTGTTAGTACACCGCGCAAATGTGTGCGGGCATAACTCAAACGACTTTTTACAGTGCCGAGCGGAAGTTTCAATACTTGTGCAACTTCATTCAACGACAAGCCTTGATAAAAAACTAATTCCAACACCATGCGATGTTCTGATGAAAGACTTTGTAAGCCATCTTGAATCCATCGCTTCGTTTCTTGACTTTGAGCCTGTTCCTCCAGCGTTGGCTGATTCTCAGGGATGTTTTCTTGTGTTGTTTCATTCAGAGATTCTGTTTTGTTACGAATCATTTTTAATGCAGTGTGATGAACGATTCCTAATAACCAAGTGATTAATCTACTTTCACCACGAAAACTTTTTGCGGTTTTCCAAACAGTGACTAATGTATGTTGAACAACATCTTCAGCAGTGGCAGGCTCGTTTGTGATTCGCAATGCGTACGCATACAACCGCTGACCATACTGCGCGTATAACTCACGCACAGCATCATCATCGTCTTGATTAATTCGCCGAAGCAAAAATAAATCTTTATCTCTTTCTGTCATTTGTTTCTGCGAGGTACGGCTCCATGTCAATTGATTTATAGTTTGCATTGTATCTGCTTCTCGATAGTATGTACCGCAAGCAGGCAAAAAGGTTCAAAATTCGTTTACGAGAAGAGTAAAAAGTGAATATAAAACACTCATCTGATATTGGATGAGTGCTTTTTGTTTAACAATATGTTTACATAGTATTCATTTATTCTTTTTTAAATTGAATTAAGATAAATATACGGTGATATGTCTAATCAAATACTTTAAGGAAAACCCACTTGTTAACATGGTTAACATGAGGTATGATTTGAAATGTCGTTGTTCGACCGTCAATCTATTTATAGCAAGAGGAGAAACTATGAATAAATGTTACATGTTCGTTTTGCTGACTCTCATTGTGACATCTGCAATGATTCTCAGCGCCTGTGCGCCAGCCGCCACAGAAGCACCTACCGAAGCCCCCGCTACTGAAGCACCAACTGAAGAGCCAACTCCTGAACCAACAGAAGCCCCACCAGCTATTGGTTCACCGGAACACCCAATCAAAGTATTGTTTGTTCCTTCAGTTGATGCCAACATCATCGTCACCGGTGGTGAAGTGATGGCTCAAGCTTTAAATGAAGCCACTGGCTTAACATTTGAAGTAACTGTACCAACTTCATATGCCGCCACCATTGAAGAAATGTGTGCTTCCCCAACAGACACAATGGCATTCATCCCTGGTCTTGGGTATGCTATCGCCAGCCAATT
>DQGV01000011.1:0-374 GCA_003524705.1 Anaerolineae bacterium
TTCTATTACAGAAAGAGTTTCGGCATTAAGAATTAGATAAAGAATAGCGCACAGAGATTCTTAAAACAGATTTTCTCAAAATTCTCTGTGAACTCTGTAGCTAAAATACAATTATGACAAAACTTAATTACAACATTCGCTTACTCGATACACCTGAAGAATTACGCCTCATCGAAAATTTACAACGTGATGTCTGGGGAGAATCCGAAACGGATATTGTTCCTATGCACATGCTCATCGCCGCAGTTCACAATGGCGGACTTGTCCTCGGCGCATTTGACGAAGAAAAAATTATCGGGTTCGTGTTTGGTTTTACAGGTTTAGAAAAATTAACCAATGATGTGCGTGCCAAACATTGTTCACACATGATGGGC
>DQGV01000011.1:612-5133 GCA_003524705.1 Anaerolineae bacterium
AAACATTGTTCACACATGATGGGCATTCATCCAAATTATCGCGATAGCGGCATTGGCTTCGCACTCAAACGCGCGCAATGGCAAATGGTTCGGCATCAAGGTCTCGACCACATCACATGGACGTATGACCCTTTGTTGAGCCGCAATGCCTATCTCAACATTGCCAAACTTGGCGCGGTTTGCACAACCTATCGTCAATCCGAATATGGTGACATGCGAGATGGACTCAATGCAGGTTTACCTTCCGATAGATTTCAAGTTGATTGGTGGATTAATACTCGCCGCGTTGAAAGAAGATTAAGCAAACGTTCACGCCCGACTTTGAAACTGAGTCATGTAGCCCGCAGTGGACTTCGCCCTTTTTATACGCTTCAATCTCTAAGTGGAAACTTGGTCAAGCCACCTGAACATCTTCCACCCTTCGACGATAGACTCCTGCTCGCCGAAATCCCTGCTGATTTTATAGACTTAAAATCAAAAGATTTTTCATTAGCACGTGACTGGCGATTCTTTACCCGCGAATTATTTGAAACTGCTTTTGCAAAAAGTTATATCATCACCGATTTTATTTATGATAATAACGATAATCATCCACGTGGATTGTACGTTTTGACTCATGGCGAAAGCACGTTGGATGAGTTTGAATGATATTATCTTACAAAATAAATAATTGACACAATCACACCAATCGTCACAACCGTCCACCGCAATGTGGACGGTTTGATTTTGCCTGCTAGTTTTCCACCTAAAACTCCACCGATTAATGCACCAATTGCCATCACCAAAGCAACCGTCCACAAGACCTGACCTGAAAACAAAAAGAAAATTGCAGCAGCAATATTGACTGCAAATGCAACCGCTTGTTTCAAAGCATTAAGTCTTGTCAGTGAATCTTCAATTGTTAATCCTAAAGCGGATAAGACAATCACGCTCAAACCTGCGCCGAAATATCCACCATAAATTGAAGCGAGTCCAACAGGAAGCCAAGATATTTTTTCAAGATTGGATGAAGGATTTCTTTTGACTAACCATGCTCGCACAGGTTCTTGAATCGCTAACAATACAGAAGCAAGCAAAATTAGATACGGAATCAGTTCATTAAATAATTTTTCACCAGTTTGCAATAATAAGAATCCGCCAATAATTCCACCTACTATGCTTGCAGGAATTAATAGCCACAAACGGTTCTTTTGGTCACGCAGATCGTTGAGTTGAGCTAACGTCCCGCCGAAATATCCCGGTGACAATGCCACAGTGTTCGTAATACTTGCTGACACAGCAGGTACACCCAAAAAAGTTAATACTGGAAATGTGATTAACGTCCCGCCACCAGCAAGTGCGTTGACTGCTCCAGCCAGTAATGCCGCAATCGAAATCAATAAATAATCGAGAGATGAGAACATCAAGCAAGTATAGCATTCTTGACTTATTGATTTACGAGATTTATAATCCCGCCATTCAGAAGTAGTAAGCAACCTGAAGTTGATAGAGAAGGAAGTCATTGGCTGGAAACTTCCACAACAAAAAATTGCCGAAGTCATCTGAAATCAATTGCTGAAGAAAATTGATAATTACCATTTACCAATTACTAGACCAGCACGGGATAGCCCGTTATAGCAAAATCAAGTGCGTTTTTAGTAACTAGCGAACTAATAACGAATTGAGGTGGTACCACGGAGTAGATACTTCGTCCTCTTTTGGATGAAGTATTTTTTATTTAAGTCGAATAAGTCTAACAAGTCGGACTAGTCAGACCAATAAGACTTGTAAGACCATTTAGACCAATCAAGGAGCAATCATGACCAAAAAAGAATTACCAAAAGCATACGATTTCAAATCAACCGAGCCGCGCATTTATGCCATGTGGGAGGCAGGTGGATTCTTCAAACCGCATAATGACCCGAACAATGCAAACTTTGACCCAAATGTAAAACCATTTGTCATTGCAATTCCCCCGCCAAATGTGACGGGTGAGTTGCATATCGGTCATGCCATGTTTGTAAGCGTTGAAGATTTGATGATTCGTTATCATCGTATGAAAGGTTATTCCGCGTTGTGGGTGCCTGGCACTGACCATGCAGGTATTGCCACACAACTCATGGTGGAAAAAGATTTGCTAAAGAATGAAGAAGTGACTCGTGAAGAACTTGGGCGCGAAGAATTTGTCAAACGCACATGGGAATGGAAAAAGAAATACGGAAATATCATCACCACACAGATTCGCAGATTGGGTGCATCTTGTGATTGGGATCGCGAACGCTTCACACTTGATGAAGGCTTGAGTGCTGCTGTTCGAGAAGCATTTGTGCGTTTATACGAAAAGGGATTAATTTATCGCGGACCACGTTTGATTAACTGGTCACCTGGACTTAAAACCGCAGTCTCTGATTTGGAAGTGGAATATAGCGAAGAAGATGTGCAGTTGTATTACTTCAAATACATGCTCAAAGATTCGGACGAATATATACCAGTAGCAACAATTCGACCTGAAACGATTTTAGGGGATACGGCTGTGGCTGTTCACCCAGAAGATGAGCGTTATAAAAAATATATTGGCAAAACGGTGATTGTGCCAATTTTGAATCGTGAAATTCCTGTGATTGCAGATGAATACGTCAGCATGGAGTTTGGAACAGGTGCATTAAAAATCACACCGGGTCACGACCCAAATGATTACGCCATTGCACAACGTCATAACTTGCCAATCATTTCGGTTTTGGATGTTGAGGCGAAAGTCAATGCCAACGGAGGCAAATACCAAAATCAAGACAGGTTTGAAGCGCGAAAAAATATGTGGGCTGATATGAAAGCCGCGAATCTAACTATCAAAACAGAAAATTATCGCACTACGATTCCACGCTCACAACGTGGCGGAGAAATTGTCGAGCCGATGATTTCTGAACAATGGTTTGTGAAAATGGAATCGCTTGCGAATGCTGGGCTTGATGCAGTGCGTAATGAAAAAATAAAAATTGTGCCAGAGCGTTTTGAAAAAACATATTTCAATTGGCTTGAAAATATAAAAGATTGGTGCATTAGCAGGCAGTTGTGGTGGGGGCATCGCATTCCTGTTTGGTATTGTGATGATGGACACATGACAGTGACTCGTGAAGACCCAAAGCAATGTAGTACATGTGGTTCAAAAAATATTCGTCAAGATGAAGATGTATTGGACACTTGGTTTTCATCGGGCTTATGGCCCTTTTCAACTTTGCGCTGGCCCCAACAAACACCAGACTTAAAATATTTTTATCCAACTTCATACATGGAAACGGGTTACGATATTTTATTTTTCTGGGTGGCGCGCATGATTATGATGGGGCTTGAATTTACTGGCGAAGCACCATTTCACACTGTGTATTTGCACGGGCTTGTGCGTGATGAGCAGGGACGAAAAATGTCTAAGACCACAGGCAATGTGATTGATCCATTAATCGTGATGGATGAATTTGGCACAGATGCGCTTCGCTTCACGCTTCTAGTTGGTTCTACACCTGGAAATGATACTAACGTTGGAGTTAAGAAAGTTGAATCGAATCGTAACTTTGCAAATAAGATTTGGAATGTTGGTAAGTTTGTGATTTCAGCAATTAGCAATCAGCAATTAGCAGTTAGCGAAAAAGCAGAAAAGACATTAGCTGACTTATGGATTGAAGCAAAATTAAATAAACTCATTCGCAATGTGGAACGTCAATTCCAAAATTTCCAATATGGTCAGGCTGGGGGAGAAATTTACGAATTCATCTGGTCAGACTTTGCCGATTGGTATGTGGAAATTGCCAAAGAGCAATTGAAGACGGTAGACCGTAGACGGCAGACCGTAGAAACTTTGGCAAGTGTTTTTGATTCTTGTTTAAGATTGTTGCATCCTTTTACTCCTTTTGTAACAGAGGAAATTTGGGGACATCTTCACAGCGCATTAAGAGAGTCTCCAATCTCTAGTCTCTGTAAAGACTGGCCCCAAGCATTGATTGCCGCTAAATTCCCAGAACCGACTCAAGAAGAATCTTGGGAATCAAAATCCATTGCTGATTTTGAATTGATTCAAGAAATCGTGCGTTCAATTCGAAACTTGCGTGCTGAAAAAGGAATTGCTCCATCCAAAAAGCTTTCTGCCATAATTTCAGCAGGTGATAAGTTAGATTTGCTCACGAATCAAGTTTCTGTAATTGCATCGCTTTCAGGCTTAGACAATTCACAATTCACTATTCATAAGACACTTAAAGACAAACCAGAAGACTCCGCCGCACTTGTAGTTGGCTCGATTGAAATTTATCTTCCACTTGCTGGCATGGTAGATTTAGCAAATGAAAAATCTCGCCTAGAGAAAGAACTCAAAGAAGCAGAGAGTCATATTCAACGTTTGGAAAATTTATTGAATAGTGATTTTGCAAACAAAGCCCCAGCCGCGTTGGTACAAAAAGAAAAAGATAAATTAGCAGGTTATAAAGATACGGCTGAAAAAATCAAAGCGCAGTTGAAATAAACAATAATCGTAGGGGTGAGGCATGCCTCACCCCT
>DQGV01000210.1 GCA_003524705.1 Anaerolineae bacterium
TTGGGGAAAATATATAAATATTAATACAAGTAGAAAAAGTTTTAGTGAAGAACAATATAAAATATCTCTCCGCCTTTCAGATTTATTTTCAAACTGGATAAAGGAAAATATAGATGGGGTTGAGCCAGAAGATAGTCTAATAATCTTTGAATAATAAATTTAAATTATAGAAACTCGAGGTGAACATGCAAGACCCATTAATTCAAAAAAGCATAAAACTAGGAAGCATCATCGGCGCAATCTTTGGTGGAATTTTAGGATTCGGTTTAGGTGCAATATCATTAACGCTGAATGGCATGATAATTGGCGCAGGTGTTGGAATTTTGTTAGGAATACTCTCAGGCGTATTAACAGGAATCATGGTTGCCAAAACTGCTGGTACAACAGGTGGTGTGAGCATTGGCGCATATACTGGTATGGCGGTAGGTGCATTTTTTGGTGCCATTGTTGGTTTATTTATCCCAAATTCTTTGCGGATGAGTGTCAATACCTATAACATGCCTATTCTAGATGCAATTGTGGCAGGGCGATTTGAAATTGTTGTATTATTTAGTTTTATGATTTCCATTTTATCTACGATGATTGGTGCATGGGTATCGGGTAAAAATTTAATCCCAAGAGATGTAGGCAAGAAATGAATCTTGTAAACTATCTTCAAGAACTATACGATTACAACTACTGGGCAAATAAAAGATACGTTGCCGTTGCTGAAACATTAACCGAAGAACAACTTTTTTATAAGCACGGTCACTCATGGGAAAGTGTTCACGCCATCTTAGTTCACATGATGAGTTCAGAACGTATGTGGCCCCAACGTTGGTGTGGTGAACCTGCTAGCATTTTAGATGCAAAAGATTTTCCGAATGTCCAATCTATCAAAACCTATTGGGTAGATGTTGAAAAAAATATGCGCGGTTTTATTTCTGAGCAAACGGAACAAAGTTTATTGAAACATGTTTCTTATACAAATCCAAAAGGTGAAACATTTACTCTGCCACTTTGGCAAATGATGGTACAACCACCGAATCATAATACCCATCATCGCGGCGAATTGGCGGCGATGTTTGCTCTGATGAATGTGCCACATCCAGAGGAAGAAATTGTCCAATACTTTTTAGATAAAAGCGGACAAAAGAAATTTTGATGTATCGCCTAATTCGCCCGCTTCTTTTCACGCTTGAACCTGAATCTGCACATCAACTTTCTCTACGCCTGTTACAGTTGACA
Organism: Anaerolineae bacterium; assembly: GCA_003524705.1. The sequence goes on from DQGV01000210.1 coordinate 1,228, forward strand.
GGAAATCTCTCGCTTTCCAATGTGTTGTTAAAACAAATCTATAAAGCAAACGCCAAACCAGTCGAAGCCTTTGGATTCACATTCAAAAATCCAGTGGGTCTAGCGGCGGGATATGACAAAAACGGAATTGCCATTAACGGACTCAATATGTTAGGGTTTAGTCATGTAGAAATTGGTACAGTGACTCCCTTACCTCAAGAGGGTAATCCAAAACCACGCGTATTTCGTTTAGTCGAAGATGAAGCCATTATCAACCGCATGGGATTCCCCGGTTATGGTGCAGATTATTTGCGAAAAAAATTAAAGCCAATTGAAAAAGCAACACCTTTTTCGCGTTTATTGCTTTCACGTTGGCGAAATTCAGGTTTGATTTTGGGTGTCAATTTAGGAAAGAATAAATCTACACCGAATGAAGAAGCCGTGTTGGATTATTTATCTCTGATGCAATTGCTTTCAGAATATGCAGATTATTTGACAATTAATGTCAGCTCACCAAACACTGTTGGACTTCGCAATTTACAAGGCAAAGAGGCATTATCAAATTTGTTATATCAAATTGATGAGCAAAGAAAATTGGAAGAAAAACAATACGAAAAGAAATTGCCGATTCTCGTTAAACTTGCACCTGATTTAACTGAATCAGAATTAAATGATGCAATTGATGTGATTATCGATTCTAAGATGGATGGAATTATTATCACCAATACAACTGTATCGCGTGATGGAGTTAAATCAATCCTGAGGAGTGAATCAGGTGGACTAAGTGGCAAACCGCTTTCCCCGAAGAGTGAAGCGGTTCTTCATCAAACGGTAAAAAGAATCAATGGAAAAATTCCAATTGTGAGTGTTGGCGGAATCATGACTCCTGATGATACAAAACGCCGCCTCGATGCCGGGGCGACGTTGATTCAAATTTACTCGGGTTTGATTTATACAGGACCAAGTTTAGTAAAGAAGATTGTGAAATTTATTTAGCAGGTCTTAACGCTGGCACGGGAGCATCGTTACGCAGGTTGAAGAATTTATCCGGCAGTGGAAGTGGTTCGAGTTTGCGTTGTGTTGAAAGTGCATCAATGGGCAAGTAATATAAATTGATTGGGCTTTCGGTTGCTAAACGAATATCTTGAAATGCAAAAATCACATGCGTGCCATCGGGGCTAAAGGCGGCGTCACGATAACAGCAATTGCCTTCGTATGGTGCGAAGTATTCAAATTTATGCGTGAATGAATTATAAAAAAGCAAGTCACCAAAACCGCCATTGCGTTTGGGGCTGTTCATAAAGAAAAGCAAATCGCCATCCCATGAAAAGTTTTCAATGATGTCATTGAAAGCAAAACGCCCAAGCGGAAATTCATCCAAACGAATCGGTTCAGATTTATCGCATTGCGAAATATCAATCATGCGAATCGTATCCACACGCACACTGTCTTTGTTGGCGAGATATTTAATCGCCAAACGTGTGCCATCGTCAGACCATAACGCGCCTGTCACTGCCAATTCGTTGTAAAAAATACAACCATCCAATTCCAATAAATGATTTCGGTTTGTCACTGTGACTAACTTTGCAACATCATACTGCACTACAAATAATTCACGGTTGATGGCAAATGCGGCTTGCGTGCCATCGGGTGAAACTTGGAATGAATCAAAAAATTCAGCCGATTGATAACTCATGACCACTTCTTCGCGCAGAGTTTCAACATCAACTGTTTTGACTGTTTTGCCGGTCATGTAAAGAATTGTGTTGCCATCTGGTAGCCATTGCAAATTAAATTTTGGAACGCCATCATTCGTCACGGCTTGCAATTCAGAGCCATCTACATTCATTATCCAAATATCACCACTTTTGACAAATGCAATTTTGTCGGCACCACCAATCACAGGTAATGATGATGTTGGTTGTGTTGGTCCAGTAGTTGCAGTAGATTCAACTACATTTGAATCGCCAGATGTAGCAGTGACTTCGATAATTATTGGAACAGGAGATTCAACTTGTGACGCAGTGGTCGGCGATGGAATCGTCGCTTCATTATTGGATGTCAACATGCCACTGCTGAGTACAAAGTATCCACCGCCTACAAAGATGACTCCCAATAAACCTACAAGGAGAAGTATAGGTAATACGCTTTTCTTCTTTTGGACAGGCTGTGTAGACTCAAGTGGCTTCTTTGAAAGAGTCGTTTTGTTATAAGGTGAAACTTTAAGCGTAGCAGGTGATTGTCGCTCCGGCGGAGTTTCTCCCCGAAGAAATGCTTTGATAGTTTCGACCAGTTCGACCGCAGTCGAGAAGCGGTCATCTTTATCTTTTGCCATGGCAGTGGATATGACTTTTTCCATCCACACTGGCAAGTTTGGATTCGCTTCTAAAATACGCGGCACAGGTTCAGTGACGTGTTTAATTGCCAAACCCAAAGGTGTATCAGCTTGATAGGGTTGTTTGCCTGTCACCATTTCATATAAGATGACACCCAAAGCATAAATATCAGTTCGCCCATCCACACCTTCGCCGGAAGCTTGTTCGGGAGCCATGTAAGCTGGCGTACCGATAATGGCACTACCTGTTACGTTGCTACCTTCACCTTGTGAAAATTTTGCAATGCCAAAATCTGAGATTAACGGCAAACCACTACTAGTAAATAAAATATTTGCGGGTTTTAAATCTCGATGAACAATGTCTTTGGAGTGTGCTTCGTCTAACCCCGGTGCAATTTGCTCCAGTAATTTAACGGCTTCTTGAATGGTAAATGTTTTGGTTTTTATTTTGTCTGAAAGTGAGCCACCGCCCATGTGACGCATGACAAAATATGGTTGATGATTTTCTTCTCCCACATCATATACTGGCACAATGGCTGGGTGTTCTAATTTCGCAATGATTTTTGTTTCGCGTTCAAAGCGAGCGCGGAATTGTGGGTCGGCGTGAATCAGTTCGGGTGGTAAAAACTTAATCGCCACTTCGCGTTCAAAGCGTGGGTCATAGGCAAGGTACACCGTAGCAAAACCGCCACGTCCTAATTCGGATTTGATTTCGTAACGTCCAATTTTTTCTGGAGGCATAAGTAGGCTCTAGTATACCTAATTGCTAAGATTGAATGCAAGATACAAAGTATTGCAAAAACAAAGCGGATTATTTCATGTACAACCCGCCACTGGACTCCATCCAATCTGCAATTTTTTCAACAGCGAGGGAAATGTTATTGTCTGAAATATCAACTTTTAGCATAGGCAGAAGCGATTCGTCAGCGAGTTGATGAATCAACTTTTGTTCTTCGATGAAGAGATTCAAATCATCATATTGTGATGGATTACCAGATACTTTGAGTCTTTCGGCTCGTGCGGCTTCAAAAGATTCTGGAGAACGGGTCAATAACACCAGCCGAAAATTCAACGGCAATAATCTTTCTTCTAACCAACGGAAATCATAATCTTTATTATAGGTTCTTAACTGATACATTCTTGTAGATAAATGAAAGCGGTCAATAATCCATGAATAATATTTTTGCAATTCAAATAACTTTACCCACGTTTCATACGTTTCCATTGCCAATGATTCTTCGTGTGGTTCAAAGTTGATTAATCCGCGCCCCCACGGAAAGTTTGTAAAGGCGCACCACTCTCCAGAAATGAGAGGCGAATGATATTTATATTTTCGCGGACCTACAATGCGCGGATGTTCATTCAGTGCAAAAGCAATATCAGTTTTGAATGTCAGGCGTGTGCCTTCAAGGATGATTTTAGGTGTAAGTTTAGACATTCCCCAATTATATGCTTCTCTGCAAAGATTAAATATCAACAAAATTCTAATAAGATTCTGAAAGGTTTTCCCTACATACTTGTGGTAGGATTCTTGCCCATAAGGTAAAAATTATGGACGAAAAAATTACAATTATTGAAGGACCACCCCCAATCTTTGAGCACGTCAATGACGGTTGGGCAATGGGGCTGAACGAAAGCCCGCATTTATCCGTGCCAGCGTTAACGCGCTTGCGAACATTCAATGGCAATGCGCTTGTAGAAAGATGTTACAACGCATGGCATAACAAAAACACAATTCACTTACATTATCGCAACGAAATGGGGCTCGAACAAACCGCGCCGATTCTTGCGGCGAGAAATGTAGAAACACAAGAAGGTCAGGTATTGTTGTTGTGGGTGTATTTAGATGGCGAAGCCGTTGAATACGAAACCGACAGCGGCGATGATGACCAATTTGACGATGATTTGAACGACAGTCACCTTTAAGGTGACTGTTTGTTTTTAAGAACTAGTAGGGATACAGCGAAATGATTTATGATTAGAATCTAGGAGAAAATATGACAACGCTTCTTTCTACGCTTCAACATGGTTCTGTCACGCTGACATTATCTCGCCCTGAACGCGCCAACGCCTTCAACATGGAAATGACTCAAGCCTTACACAAAGCACTTGTGGATGCAGAAAATGACTCACAAGTAAAGTGTGTGGTGATTACAGGTTCTGGCAATGCATTCAGTGCTGGGCAAGATATCAAAGAAATGAAGCAAGCTGAAAATATTTCATACCGCGAACATTTAGATAAAACCTATAACCCGTTAATTTTACAAATCCGAAAAATGGGTATACCCGTGATTGCTGCCGTCAACGGAGCGTGTGCCGGCGCGGCGTTTGGAATCGCGTTGGCATGTGATTTGCGAATCGCAAAGTCAGGTGCTTATTTTGTGGTGGGATTCAGTGGCATAGGTCTCGCACCTGATTCTGGGGTTTCGTTATTTCTTCCGCATTACATTGGGCTTGCCAGAGCGCAAGAATATTTTTATTCTAATCAAAAGATCTCGGCTCAATTGGCGTATGAATGGCGGATGGTAAATCTGGTGGGCGGGTTTAATTATCAGGCGTTGATTAAGCAGAAGGTGGCAGAGCTGGTTGAAGGTCCGCGTGAGGCGTTTGCATTGGGGAAGCAAGCCTTTAACCAAGCCGTTTTTCCGAATTTGGAACAAGTCTTAGCCAACGAAGGCATCCTGCAAGAAGAAGCAGGGAAATCGCTTGGTCATCAAGAAGGGGTGAAAGCGTTTTTTGAAAAGCGTAAACCAAAATTTGTATAAAGATTAGCCACAGAGGTCATAGAGAGTTTTAAGAGGTTTTCTCAAAGGTCTCAGTGTTCTCTGTGGCTTGGTATGTCAAAAGTCATATTGACTTGTTAACAAATCTCATGGTAAAGTTTGAGCAATGATGACTCACGGGCAGTGTTGTAACCAGTGTGCTTCATAAGATATTTTTGAAAGCGGGCACCCCCTAGCGGAATGCCCGCTTATTTTTTTCTAAATCACTGAGGAGAAAGTGTATGGTAAAAAAAATCAATGCGTTTGATATGGCACAAATCCAGTTTGATACAGTTGCAAAGTTACTGCAACTTGATAACGAAATTGCAGAAATTTTACGTTGGCCCCAACGTGAATATTCTTTCCGTATTCCAGTGCGGATGGATGATGGACGATTAAAAGTTTTTCAAGGCTTTCGTGTGCAACATAACGATGCACGCGGACCCAACAAAGGCGGGATTCGTTTTGCAGCTGATGAAACTTTAGATACTGTTCGTGCATTAGCCACATGGATGACGTGGAAGTGTGCCGTCGCAGATATTCCATTAGGTGGTGGCAAAGGCGGCGTGGTTGTAGATCCATCTACATTATCTACAAATGAAAAAGAATCGTTGTGTCGTGGTTGGGTGCAAGCCATGTGGAAAAATATCGGTCCACGCAATGATGTACCCGCGCCAGATGTTGGAACAACCTCTCAAATGATGGGTTGGATGATGGATGAATATTCAAGACTCGTTGGTCAATACACACCGGGTGTTTTCACTGGCAAACCTGTCGGTGGTGGTGGTTCATTAGGGCGTACAGAAGCAACAGGGTATGGCGTGATTTATACAGTGCGTGAAGCCATGAAACACATTAACCTCGACCCGAAAAATTCTGTCGCCGCGTTACAAGGTTTTGGAAATGTATCTCAATATGCCGCGATTGGATTTGTTGAAATTCTTGGTGGCACTGTGGCTTGTGTATCATGTTATGACCGTCACGATAAAAAAGCATATACCTACAGCAAAAAAGGTGGCATTGACCCACGCTTCTTAATGTCTATTGTTGACCAATACGGAACAGTGGATAAACAAAAAGCATTAGATTCAGGTTATGAAGTCACCGATGGTGGTAAATGGCTTGAATCAGATGTGAATGTATTAATCCCTGCCGCGTTAGAAGGTCAAATTACTGGTGATACTGTTAAGAAAGTTTCAAAGAATCTAAAACTTGTTGCTGAAGGTGCAAATGGTCCAACCACACCAGAAGCTGACGAAGTCTTCAAGAAAAATAAAGTTTTTGTCATTCCAGATTTTCTGTGTAATGCTGGTGGCGTTACCGTTTCTTATTTTGAACAAGTCCAAAACGATGCCAATTATTATTGGGAAAAAGATGCCGTGCTTCGCCGTCTTGATGTAAAGATGACTGCCGCATTCAATGCCGTCTTGAATCGCAGTTTGGAAGAAAAAGTTTACACACGCGATGCCGCCTACATGGTAGCCATTGATCGTGTGGTCACTGCCATGGAATTGCGTGGCTGGTTGACTGGAAACGCATAGTTAAGAGAATAGAGAGTAGATAACAAAAAAGAGGATTCATTGAATCCTCTTTTTGTTTCGCTTCTTTCTTAAGGGGAAAATTGATTCTGCTTTCTGATTCATTATCTTATCCCAAACATTTTGATACAATCATTAAACTGATTACTGAAAACTGTTCACCGCTCTCTATTCTCTACTCTCTAAAAACGAGGTTTTATGACTTTCAAATGGGATGACCCCTTTTTACTCAACGACCAACTGACAGATGAAGAACGCATGATTCGTGACACTGCACGGAAATACTGTCAAGATAAATTAATGCCACGTGTTCTCGAAGCCAATCGCAAAGAAATTTTCCACCGCGAAATTATGGATGAAATGGGAAGCCTCGGGTTGTTAGGCTCAACGATCCCCGAAGAATATGGAGGCGCGGGTTTGAATCATGTTTCATATGGATTAATCGCCCGTGAAGTGGAAAGAGTCGATAGCGGTTATCGCTCAGCCATGAGCGTGCAAAGTTCGTTGGTGATGTATCCAATTTATACGTATGGAACAGAAGAACAACGCAAAAAATATTTACCAAATTTAGCCAGCGGAAAATGGATTGGTTGTTTCGGACTCACTGAACCGAATCATGGCTCTGACCCCGGCAGTATGGAAACGCGCGCCAAAAAAGTTGATGGCGGATATATTTTGCAGGGCAACAAAATGTGGATTACAAATTCGCCAATTGCAGATGTATTTGTGGTCTGGGCAAAACTAGACGGTGAAATTCGTGGCTTCATTTTAGAAAAAGGAATGAAAGGTTTATCTGCACCAAAGATTGAAGGCAAGTTTAGTTTGCGTGCTAGTGCTACTGGTGAAATTGTGATGAACGAAGTCTTTGTGCCTGACGAAAATTATTTACCAAATGTTGCTGGCTTGAAAGGTCCGTTTGGATGTTTGAACAAAGCCCGTTATGGAATTTCGTGGGGCGCATTAGGTGCGGCAGAATTTTGTTGGCACGCCGCACGTCAATATACTTTAGACCGTCCGCAATTTGGCAGACCGCTTGCCGCGAATCAAATCATTCAATTGAAATTAGCCAATATGATGACTGAAATTACATTGGGGTTGCAAGGTGCATTGCGAGTTGGAAGGTTGATTGATGAAGATAAAGCTACACCAGAAATGATTTCTTTAGTCAAAAGAAATTCATGCGGAAAAGCTTTAGAGATTGCGCGAGTCTCAAGAGATATGCACGGCGGAAACGGTGTATCCGATGAATTTCATGTCATACGTCACATGATGAATTTGGAAGCAGTCAATACCTATGAAGGCACGCATGATATCCATGCCTTGATTTTAGGCAGGGCACAAACGGGAATACAAGCATTTTCGTAAATAAAAGAAACTTCCGAAGTTTAAGACTTCGGAAGTTTTATTTTATGGCTCTGTCGGATACCCTGCATTAATCCATGCTTCAAACCCGCCTAATAATGCTTGCACATTTTCATAACCATTTTGTAACAATAAGAATGCCGCACGGGCACTCGTATGTTCGTTCGGTCAGGTACAGTAGGTGATTATCCAATCTGTTTTTTGAAGTGGGACACTGCTAATGTTTGTTTCAAATACGTCTAACGGAATAGAAATTGCATCTGTGGCATGTAGGTCAGCGTACGATTGCGCACTGCGCACATCTACGAGAATGGCTTGACCTGATTCCACTGCCACTTTTGCGCCGCTAAGCGAAATACGCGGAACATCATCTTCTGTTCGTGGAATTTGTACCTGCGGATTAAATGGTGCAGTTGGTAAATCAGTTACATCATTAGACGGCAAGACCGAATTACAGGCTAAAGTTGCCAATAGAAGAATAGAAAATACAAATAAGATTTTCTTTTTTTTCATTTGTCTCCTTTTTTACAAGCAAACCTCCGGGGTCTTTAAGACCTCGAAGGTTTTAAATTATTTACAACTGACAATATCTTTCAGCACGCTTTCCGATAATTGCCAAACTATCTGCCCAGAACTTTTTGGTGCGGATGTTGATTCCAAATTTATCTGCTAAGTCAGCGGCGCGAGCTTCACCTGTGGAGGCTAATAAGTTTTTATAAGCCGATACAAATTCTGCGCCGCGTTGTTGATAAATTGCATACAAACCTGTAGCAAATAACAAACCAAACGCATACGGGTAATTATAGAAAGAGAATCCGCTGGAATAGTAATGTGGTTTCCACGTCCACAT
>DQGV01000280.1:0-14246 GCA_003524705.1 Anaerolineae bacterium
CCGCTTCTTCCTCTGACCAACGACATGAGCGTTGTCACTGCGGCATTATCTCAGCCTGATGTTATCGCCGCTACGCGCCGTATTCAAACTGGCGGATTGGTCAGCAATCGTGAAGGCGCGTTTCCATTAAGCATTGTGGGAATTGAGCCAGAAGCCGAAGCGCCGGTTAGTTTGATTGCTGAAAACATTGTAGATGGTCGCTTTTTACAATCTACTGATGAAGATGTCATCTTAATTGGTAGAGGCTTAGCAGACGCATTGCTTCTTAATGTAGGTGACCGCGTTAATGTTGTTGGCAGTGACATCAATAAACAAAATCGTCAACGTACAATGACTGTGGTTGGTATTTATGATATCGGAATGCCTTCGCTTGAAAAAAGTATTTTGTATATCTCCTTAGCAGAGGCGCAAAGTTTATATGGCTTACGCGGGCAAGTGACTGAAGTTCAAATCACCCTGAGTCAGGTTGGGAAAGAGGCGGCAGTTATATCTGCTTTAACTCCTTTATTGCCGGGCTACGAAGTTGAATCATGGGCACAAACATATCCAGAACTTGGCACTGCTATCAATTCTAAAAACGGTGTCATGGATATTTTCAGCATCGTAATTGTAGCAATTGCCGGTATTGGTATCTTGAATCTTTTGTTGATGGCAATTTATGAACGCACGCGAGAGATTGGTTTACTTGGTGCAATGGGACTCAAGCCACACCAAATCGCTACGACATTTTTGCTTGAAGGTGCATTGATTGGTGTTGTAGGTGTACTTGCTGGAATGGGCATTGGCTTAGCCATTAATTTAAGTCTTGGTCAAGTCGGTATGGATTACAGCCAAATGGCTGGTGTGGCTGAATACATGGCATTGATTAGTGGCAGAGTGTACCCAACGCTTGGATTAAATAACTTCGCATGGCGTTCAGTTGTTGTGTTGGTGATTGCTGTCCTTGCCGCGTTAATTCCTGCCATCATCGCTTCGCGGCGTGAACCTTCTGAAGCGTTGCATCATGTGTAAAGAAAAGAAAATCTTATGAATCTAATTCAATTATTCAAACTCGCCTTTCGTAATATTGGGCGCAACAAAACTCGCTCATTGCTTTCTGCATTAGCAGTTTCTGGTGGCATGGCATTGCTTCTTCTTATGGTTTCAGTTTTAGAAGGGGAGATGCGTGGCGCATTGAAAAATACAATTCGTTTGCAAAGCGGGCATTTACAAATCCGCCCTGCTTCTTATGAAGAAGGGCAGACTAGCCTGAAATGGGAAGATTTAATTGCGAATCCAAATGAAGTGATTAATCAAATCGCTTCATTACCTCAGGTGACAACTGCTACACCGCGTCTATTTGCCAATGGCATTTTGACATTGCGCGATGAATCGAAAGGCATCCAAATTGTTGGCATCGAACCAGACTCCGCCGCGAATCTTCCGTTTCGTGAAGGATTGCTTGCAGGTGAATTCATCACAGCCGATGACCGCGAAGGAATCTTAATCGGCAACATTTTGGCAGAGAAATTAAATCTCAATGTTGGTGACCAAGTCAATTTACTGGTCAATACATCAAATGGTGATGTGGTTGAACAACTCTTTACCATTCGTGGAATTTTTACCACGCGCACGCCCGGCTTTGATGAAACCAATGTCCTCATGCCACTTGCCAAAGCACAAACCTTTACTGCCACAGAAAATCATGCCAGCACCATCTTTGTGTTGTTACAAGAAAATGAACAAGCCGAACCTGTGGCGCAAGCCATTCAATCATCCAATTACCAAGTGCTGACGTGGCAAGCACAAAACGAATTTGTAGTTTTGTTTGAAGATTATGCCAATGCTTTCTTTGTCTTCTTGTATTTGATTGTATTGGGTATCACTGCCACAGTCGTCACAAATACTTTGGTGATGGCAGTCTTTGAACGGACTCGTGAAATCGGAATCCTTGCCGCGATTGGGATGAAAGGACGTGGCATCATGGCGCAATTTTTAGCAGAAGCAGTATTGCTGGCAACAGGTGGCGTCATTGGTGGATTAATCATTGGTGGTCTATTGGTGTATTACTTTTCAATCAATGGTTTTTACATTGGAGATTTTGGAATCACCGGCGTTTTATTCGAAGAAAGAATTTATGCCTATTGGACGTTAGAAAATACCATCTCATTAGGCATTGCTACTTATATTATTACCTTAATTGCTTCACTCTATCCTGCTTCGCTTGCCGCGCGCATGGAACCCGTCGAAGCATTACATGGATTTGGAGGCTAAAATGGAAGTTACAAAAATTAATCAAGCAACCCGCACGTTTAAGATTGGTGAAGTAGAAACCAAAGCCTTGCGTGGCGTGGATTTATCAATTCAAGATGGTGAGTTTACTGCTTTAGTGGGTCCATCAGGCTCGGGTAAAACCACTTTACTTCAACTGATTGGTTTGTTAGACCAACCGTCAAGCGGAAGTGTATTTATCAACGGACAAGATGCCACAAACTTGAATCGCAATCAACGTGCTGATTTACGCAAAAGCGCCATCGGATTCGTATTTCAATTCTTTGCATTAATTCCAACCCTCACGGCTTATGAAAACGTTGAAATGCCGTTGTTATTAAATGGCACAAAACCAGCCGATAGAAAGAATCGCGTTCATGAAATGCTGGAAGCTGTTGGGCTTTCTGATAGAGCACGTCACCGCCCAGACCAATTATCCGGCGGACAACAACAACGCGTCGCCGTCGCCCGTGCATTGGCTACAAATCCCAAACTGATTCTTGCCGATGAACCCACTGCCAATTTAGATTCTGAAAATGGCAAACAAGTGATGGACATCATGCAAAGACTCAATAAAGAAACAGGCGTGACATTTGTCTTTGCTACACATGACCCGCGTGTGATTAGCTATGCTCAACGTGTTGTCACTTTAGAAGATGGTTTGATTACAAAAGATAGCAAGAATGGAAAGCATTAGAGCAAGAATGAAGAAAATTTATATAATCTTATTAATCTCAATCCTCGGCTTGACCGCATGTGGTCAAGCCGGCACACCAGAAGCAATTCCAACCATTGTTTTGGATTCAAGTGAAACAACAAATCCACAAACAACAAATACGACAAGCTCAGTTTCTGCATCTGGTATTGTTGTGCCAGTAAAAGAAGTGAGCCTTTCATTTACCAATGTTGGACGCGTGACTTCAGTTAACGTCAATGTTGGGGATAAAGTCAATGCTGAAGATGTATTGATTCAACTTGACACGTCGATATTAGAGGCGAAGGTCAAAGAAGCAGAAGCGAATCTGACCTATGCCCAAATCCAACTTGAATATTTAATTCGTAATCTGGGCTGTCGCACAAATTGTGCACCAACCGAACAACATCTCGAAGTGGCTGAGAATGATGTTGCTCGCGCGCAAGCACTTTTAGATTCTGCTAAAGCCGTGTTAGCAACACAATCCAATTTAACAGCACCGTTTTCAGGCACAATTGTTGCTGTAAATATTTCACCAAGTGAAACCGTTACACCAGGTCAAGTAGTAATTGTGTTGGGTGATTTATCATCCTATCAAATTGAAACAACAGATTTGAGCGAACGAGATGTTCACAATGTGCAAATCAATCAGCCTGCTCGAATTTTTATTGAAGCATTGAGTCAAGAAGTGAATGGCACAGTGATTGATATCTCTCGCATTGCTGATTCACTCGGTGGCGATGTGGTTTATAAAGTAACACTTAAATTAAATGAACAACCTGCTGGTTTGTTATGGGGCATGAGTGCCGATGTGCAAATTGGAGATTGACATGAAAAAGCTTTTAGTGTCAATCTTGATATTGACAATTTTTTTAACCGCTTGTGCGACTCAACCTATCGCCTCAACTCCTACGTTGATTCCTGCTCTTGCAACCCAAGCAGTGACTTTATCTTCAAGCGACTCTGTGATTGCTTCTGCCAAAGTGATACCTGCTCAAGTTTCTGAATTAAGTTTTTTGATTTCAGCATTGGTAAAGGAAGTAAATGTAAATGAAGGTGATTTTGTGCAAGCAGGCGATGTGTTAATCACATTGAACACGCCTGAACTTGAATATGCTGTCATTGCCGCGGAGAGTGATTACAATGCCCGCGCGCTTCAAGCAGAATTGCAAAAAGCAGATAGAGTCAAATACGTGAATCCAAACACAGGCAAAGTCAGTTGGTATCCGCTTCCGCGTGAAGTGTATTTGAAAGCCTTAGCCGTAGCAGACCAATCCAAAGCCGTATGGGATTCTGCCAAAGCAAATTTTGCCGAGAGTATATTGAATGCTCCTTTTGATGGAACAGTCGCTTCTGTTCAAGTGAAAACTGGTGAACTTGTGCAAGTGAATCAAGTAGTACTTACTTTAGCGACACTGGATAATATGCAAATCACAACTATAGATTTGAGTGAGAGAGATATTGCTCAAGTAAAAAATGGGCAAACAGTGAATGTGTATATCGAAGCCTTAGATGTGAATATAACTGGCAAAGTCATTCGTATTTCACCAATTGCAGAAACAACAGGCGGTGATGTAGTTTATCCAGTTACGATTGAGTTAGATGAACAACCCGAAGGTTTGTTGTGGGGAATGAGTGCAGAAGTAGAAATACAAACGGAATAAATAAAAATCCGAAGTCAGAAAGACTTCGGATTTTATGTTTACTGTATGCCAGTGAGTGTTTCAACTAAGAAAAGTTCAACCTTTTGACTCAAATCTCCAAAAGTCAAAATTAATTTCGAACTATTCACTCGAAACGGAGGCGTGACAAGGGGTGTGATAAATTCAACCGAATTATTTACTTGCACAGTAGCGGCGGCAAATAAATTATCTTCATCTACAATTGCACCAATAGTCACTTGTTGACCATCATATTCGTCAACGCCTTGATATACCCCTGCTGGTCCGCCTGCTGGAATTGCCGAACCACGAAAATTCAATCGTTGACCTTGAAGATTGGTGATGAATCCAGTTAAGAAATTGTTATTGATTGCGCCATTCACTTTTACACCGTCTGGACTTGTACCTGCAAATGTACCGTCACCATCTAAATCACCTGAAAACCAACGGGAAGCCGATAAGTTGAAAGCATCATCCAAACTGCAAATATAAAGGACAAACTTTCCGTTTTCAGCCACAATCCCCACACGCGCGCTTTCAGGAGCATCATCAATGGTTGCAATATATGAAACTGCACCTTCTGTAGTTGTCCCTCCGCAGGCAGAAGGTTGCAATATATGAAACTGCACCTTCTGTAGTTGTCCCTCCGCAGGCAGTTAATAGAATTGATAAAACAATCAAAACGAAAAATGAGATTGATTTTGGCATGGTTTCCTCTGGGTAGGTTGATAAAGAAACAGTTAATAAAGAACAATACTCATTAAGATATTTTTATTATAAACGAGAGCGAAACAATTTATCGAAGTAAAATATGTGAATAGGAGATTTACATGACCATCATCACAGTTATCGGCGCGGGAAGTGCTTCTTTCGGAGAAAACACACTTTCCGCTTTGCTTCGCTCAAAAAAATTAAAAGGCTCCACGTTAAGACTTGTGGATAGAAATGCTCAAAGTTTAGATATCGTTCACAGGTTAGCAAACAGGTTAAACCGAGAATGGGATGCGAAGTTTAATATCACAGCGCATACACATCATAAAGATGCCTTACAAGATTCAAATTTTGTTGTCTCTGCTATTGAAGTAGGTCCGCGTGAAGAATTATGGAAATCTGATTTTGAAATTCCAATTAAATATGGGGTTCGTCAGCCATATGCTGAAAATGGTGGACCTGGTGGTTTTGCACACGCCGCGCGCAATGTAAAACCTGTTTTAGAAATTGCACATGATATGGAACTTGCTTGCCCAGATGCATGGTTTATCAATTTTACAAACCCAATGGTGCGCATTTGTGATGTTGTCAATCGTTATAGCAAAATAAAAGTTGTTGGTTTGTGTCATCAAATTTATCAGGGATATATGATGGCAGGTGTTGCACTTGCAAAAGATTTAAATTTGCAAGTACCTGATGGACTTGAAAGCACACATGCAAATATTTTGCAACATCCATTACAACAAATGATGATTCATCAAACACTTCCATTGATTGATATTCAAGCGGCAGGTACGAATCATTTCACATGGATACTTTCTATTCATCATAAACAAACAGGTGAAGATTTATATCCATTGTTACGAAAAAGATTTTTTGAATTGGATGAAAAGTTTGAACCATTAACTCGCCGCATCTTTCTTGACTTCAATCTGTTTCCTGTTCCTGGTGATACACACTTGTGTGAATATCTTCCGTGGATGAGTGACCCAATAACTAAACCCTATGAATCATTCAACATTCAACTATATGATTGGGAAGTGATGGCAAGCGTGCGTGATTTTAGTTTAGATAGATTAAATGATATGGCAAATGGAAGTGCCACCATTGATGGATTACTTGATACTGATTCAGAAGGTGCGCTAGAGCTTATTGAAAATATTGCTTATGCAGGGAATCATTATCATCTTGCG
This sequence comes from Anaerolineae bacterium, assembly GCA_003524705.1. Next base: position 6,510 of record DQGV01000280.1, read on the forward strand.
GCGAATCTTCCAAACCTTGGTCAAATTGAAAACTTGCCCAAGAATGCTATTGTCGAAACACCAGTACATATAGGTGGGGCAGGGATTCAGCCCGTACATGTGGGCAAACTTCCAGAACCGATTGCAGAATTATGTCGCCGTGAAATCACAGTTGCGCAATTATGTGTAGATGCGGCTGTGGAAGGTGATTATCAAAAAGCCTTGCAATGTTTATTGCTTGACCCTGTCATTACAGATATGAACACTGCCAAAAAAGTTTTAGATGATTATTTACAAACATATAAAGAACATCTTCCACAGTTTTGGAAATGAATCATATCATTGCAAACAAGATGAACAATATAAAACAAAAAACTTGATATATTCATAAATTGAAAATATTTATATAAAACAACAAAGAATAGACTCGTAAAGTCTATTCTTTGTTTCTTAAAGACGTTAAAGACCTTAATAACCTTAAAGAAAATTTATATTTATGCATAAAAACATATAAAATAGTACTTTGGTACTTATAAAATTTTAAGATATTTGTATGCTCAAAAACCTTTACATAATTCAATAAATATGTATAAAATAAACATAGTTACATAATTATTGGATGAATTATGATAACTATATTGATGATAAACATAAAATAACAAATATTTGAATCATATTGGTCATCAATATTGATTGGAAACGAAAACAAAGGAAAATAAAAATGTATATTTGTGTATTGACAAGCGCACCAGATGACGATGATATTCCGTATGACCCATCACCATACATGAAGGGTTACAAATGGAAACAATATCTTGTGGCGCCAACCAATGTAGAAAAACAAATCAAAGCATTGATGGACGAAGGCGTAGATGTTTTCGTCAACTTGTGTGACGGTACACCAGATGATGCTTTATCTGGCATTGCTCTCGTTCACGCACTTGAAAAATATAACGCCGCATTCACCGGTGCAGATTCAAAATTCTTTGACCCCACACGTGACGAAATGAAAAATGCCGCACGTCGCGTCAAAGTGCCAACCCCAAATTGGACATTTGTCAATCGAGTAGAAGATGCGGATAAAGTTATCAAGAAATTAAAATTCCCAATGTTGGTTAAACCACCACATGGGTATGCTAGTGTTGGCATCCGCCGTAACTCACGCGTTGAAACACCAGAACAATTACGCGAACAATTAAAACTTGCCATCGAAGAATTTGGTCGCGTTTTGATTGAAGAGTTTATTGAAGGACGCGAATTCACTTGTTTGGTTGCTGAAAACCCAGATGATATTGATAACCCTGTTTCAGTCAAACCAGTGGAATTCATTTTCCCTGACGGCGAATCATTCAAACATTATGATATGAAATGGGTTGACTACGCCAAGATGTCTGTTGCCGCAGTTAAAGATGCGAAAATCGAAAAAGTTTTGCGCGAACAAACCATTCGTGTTTTCAAAGAACTTGGCGGTAATGGATATGCTCGTTGTGATTATCGCATGGATGCAAATGGTGATATTTACATGCTCGAAATCAACCCCAACTGCGGCATCTTCTATCCGCCACATGAACCTGGTTCAGCAGATTTTTCATTGATGAATGATAAACAACTTAACCATACAAAGTTTATGAAGTTAATCATTCGCTCTGCGCAACGTCGCCAAACACGCATTGCCGCTGAAAGAATTATTCGTCGTCAACGCCGCAAACAACGCGAACTTGAAAAGCAACTGGCATTCAGTTAAAACAAAAATGGACATGGCAACATGTCCATTTTTTATTTTGATATATGCTCACATCGCCGTCCTCGGCGAATGTTTACAATACTTGACTCGCTCCCTCACTCGCTTTACACACATACACACTCGCCTCAAGCCCTGACCTCTGCCTGTATGCCGCAGTGACGTTTTTTACAAACGCCTCAACATTGTTTTCATTAACCAAAGCCACAGCACAACCCCCAAACCCTGCTCCTGTCATTCGTGCACCATAACAACTCGTTTCCTCTCTCGCACATTCGACGATGATATTTAATGCATCATTCGTTACCTCAAAATCATTCTTCAAACTTTCGTGGCTTTCATTAAACAATTCACCTAATCGCTTTACATTCCCATTTTTCATCACTTCAATGGCTTCTAAAACCCGTTCATTTTCAGAAATCACATGCCTTGCCCGCTTAAAAACTAACTCTCTTTCTTCTTTCATCTTTCCACTTTTTACTTTCCACGTTTCACTATCTAACTTCACATCTCTCAATGCCTTCACACCAAACCACTTCGTCGCCTCTTCACATTGACTTCGCCTTTCGTTATAAGCAGATTCTACGAGTCCACGCCTTGTAGATGTATCCAATATCACCACTGAAAGATTTTCTGGCAAAGGAACATGTTGAAATTCAAGCGAACGGCAATCTAAAAACAAAGCAAAACCTTCTTTGCAAACTGCACTTGCCATTTGATCCATAATTCCACTATGTACACCAACCCAATCATTCTCCGCTTTTTGAGCAAGCTTTGCCATTTGAACAGAGTCCCACTCAAAACCAGAACTCATTGCAAATGCTTTTGTAGTTGCTAACTCCACTGCCGCTGATGAAGATAAACCTGCACCTTGTGGCACATCGCCTGTGATGATTCCATCAAAGCCTTTGATTTCATAACCTGCTTTGATTAATTGATTTGCCACCCCTTGCGGATATGCGTCCCAGCCGTTGCTTGGTGTAAGAGAATGTAAGTTGAAAACAGAATCAGTTTTCAGGTCAAGAGAAAAGAGGCGGATGGTGTCATCATCACGCGGATTTAATGCGATGCAAACTTCACGGTCAATTGCCATTGGTAAAACGAATCCATCGTTGTAATCAGTATGTTCGCCGATTAAGTTAACGCGCCCCGGAGCGCGTACAATAAATTTCGGTTTGGTATTAAAATAGGATTCAAAAGATTGTATGATTGATTCATAATTCATACAATGATTTATATCATAGAGGCTTCGTGGACGATTTAGCATTACTTGAAAAATATGAACCTGTTTTGCGGTTTGCAAAAAGTGAACGGTTTTTTCCAATGGCGGTGGAACCTTATTTAGAATGGTGTTACTTTTTTGCAAGTGGACCACAAGGCACGGCTGAATTATTTTCCCATTTGAATGAACCGCTAATTTATAAAATTGGACGCTTAAACAGCGAGCAATTTTTTTTACGTTTTGTCAACAAGCCATTGTATGATTTTGATATATGGATTTGGGGTGGTGGGATTTCTTTAGTGGGCATAGCGGCTAGTTGGTTTTTCGGCGGTATGGTTTGGTTAGAAATTGCAATCGCTATTTCATTACTTGTGGGGCTTATTATTTTTATGCTGGCTTCACCTATTCGCTTACGAATTATTCCACCATTTTTAGCTGTGATATTTTTTTCTGTTTTGGCGTTTGTTCCGATTCGATTCTTTTTAGGTGAAATTCCTTACGTTAGTTTGGCAGTGGAATATTTTGTGTTGTTGCCAATTTATTTGCTGATACTTTTTTATCTCTTAATGCGTATTTTGAAATTTTATATTGAAAAAGTTTTACCAGAAGGACCTGGCTTAGCAATGGATATGCTTTCGCAAGCCACTGAAAAAATTGCTCAAGAATCTTATAAGCAATATCAGCAGATTTTAGAAAAACATCAGCAACCTGTTTATTATGGGCGCATTGCTCGCGAAAAAGATAAAGAAGAAAATGAGTGGACGATTTTGCAATATCATTTTTTCTATGCTTTTAATGATTGGCGTTTGGCGGCAAATGGAATGAATCACCACGAAGGCGATTGGGAAATGGTGGCAGTCTATTTGAAGAACGACAAGCCGTATGCACTTTTGCTTTCGCAACATGGTGCGGGAAATATTGAGCCGTGGGAATCAGTCATCAAAGCGATTGATAAAGATGGCAAAGAGACAACACACCCTGTGGTGTATGCGGCATTAGGCTCACATGCGAATTACAGCAAACCTGATGTGATACGTTCACCTTCGATGTATAAGCCAGGTAGAGTGCAACGCTTCTTATTCTGGTTTGATGGCTTGGTTCACTACCTCTTCCTTTTATTTAACCCGAATCAAAAAGCGCGGCAGATTGCATTAAAAGAATTACAAGCCAAACATGCTCATGTGCTTGCCGAAGAAGCTTTTGTCACTTTGAAAGATGAAGCAGACCATTACATCGTCAGCTTGCCATTGGAGATTGCGTCTGGTGATGGATTTCGGGTGGGTTTTCAGGGTGACAATTTGAAGGAACGGGTGTTAAAGTCTAGTAGTTATTTGAAGCGAGTCATGTCTGACCGCGGGGTGACCAGACCAAAAGTCAAAGAATGGAAGCGTGTGCTCTTGAATCCTGAACCTGATTGGGTACAATATAAAGGATTATGGGGCGTGAAAAGTTTATTGGATGATGAGTCGGGTCCGCCAGGACCGAAATGGGATCGAACGAAAAAAAATCATAACGTCAAGCAACGTGTGCGTTGGAGTAAGCCATTAAGTTGGTTAGCTGAATTGGAAAAACTAAAACATTAAAGCAGAACGAGGAGAATAATTATGTCTTTTTCACAAGCACTGGAAGTAGTTATTGGTTTAATTTTTGTATTTTATGTGTTAGGTTCGATTGTGTCGTTGATTACACAATGGATTAACGAAGCATTTGAAACACGCGGTAAATCTTTAGAAAAACATCTCAAGAAAATTGTGGGTGATAATCACGTTGGTGATTTTGTGAAACTTCCACAAATCCAATCCTTGCGACCGATTCGTTATAAAAATTGGTACAGTTTTGTTTCTTCTAATACAGAGCAGAAGATGGTTGAGAAAATTCCTGTGGCAACCTTGGTAGATTCATATTTTGATTTTGTCGGGTTGACTGCTTCTAAAGAAATTACTGGCGAAGGTTTGAAAGAATTAATCAGTGCTTTTCCTGATTCAGAAGGCAAGCGCGCAATTGCGAAGTGGGTTGGGCAAGGTGTGACTGATTTAGAAGAATTACGAAAACGTACGACAGCATATTTTGGCGGTTTGATGGAGCAAGCCGCGGCGACATTCCGTTCTAATTCCCGCAGTTTCGTGATTGTTTTATCTATGTTGCTGACTTTGTTCTTAGGCACTGACAGCATTCAATTAGCACAAACTTTGTGGGCAAATGCTGGTATACGTTCGGCTGTGGTAGCGCAAGCACAAATGGAAGTGCAAATGCAAGCGGTAGAAGGCACCGTATCTGAAGATAGAATTGATGATTTGATTCAACAACTGATTGATTTAGACATTGTCAAAATTGGTTGGTGGCAAACGGATGTTCCACCCGCAGGTTCAGACATCAATACTTGGGCTACATTTATTGTATTAAAAATCCTTGGCTTGGGTTTGACGGTCATGGCAGTCTCACAAGGCTCATCGTTCTGGTATGACTTGTTGAAGAAGTTAGTTTCAAAAGGTGGGAGCAGTAGTAGCGGTGATGGAGAAGCGAAAGGTTAATGCAAAACTCCGAGGTCTTGAAGCCTCGGAGTTTTTTGTTGCAGGTATAATGGAGTTATGAAACAACCAGAAACAAAATTAATTCTTGGTGATTGCAGAAAAGAATTAAAGCAACTCAAAGATAATTCGATTGACCTTATCTTCACTTCACCACCTTATGCAGATAGCCGTGTAAATACTTATGGTGGAATTAAGCCTGATAAATATGTAGAATGGTTTTTGCCTATTTCGAAAGAACTCTTACGAGTATTAAAACCAACTGGCACATTTGTATTAAACATCAAAGAAAAAGTTGTTAATGGTGAAAGACATACTTATGTACTTGAATTGATTATGGAAATGCGAAAACAAGGCTGGTTATGGACAGAAGAATTTATTTGGCATAAAAAAAATTCTTATCCGGGCAAATGGCCTAATCGTTTTCGTGATTCATGGGAGCGATTAATTCAATTCAATAAAACAAAAAAATTTCACATGTACCAAGACGAAGTGATGGTTCCAATGGGTGATTGGGCAGGACGAAGGTTAAAGAACCTAAGTGATACCGATAAAGTGCGTGACCCTTCAAAAGTTGGGAGTGGATTCGGAAAAAGAATTGCTAATTGGGTTGGTAGAGAAAAAGCCTATCCTACCAATGTTTTACACATGGCGACTGAAACAAAAAATAGAAATCATAGTGCTGTATTTCCTACAGATTTGCCAGAATGGTTTATAAAGTTGTTTACCAAAAAGGGGGATTGGGTATTAGACCCATTTATGGGTTCTGGCACAACAGTTTCAGTAGCAAATGAAATGCAAAGAAACGCAATTGGGATTGAAATTTTGCCTGAATATTTCAAATTGGCTAAAACAGAAATTGCTCCTAAGTTAGAATCGAAACCTGCTCAAATGGCTTTGCTCGACTCAAAGGGAAAATATGTCACCGCTAAATCTAAATAATGTTGTTGAATTTATACAAGCAAATATTGGCGAATTTCACTATAGACGTGGAGCCAGTCTGCAAAGTTTGAAGTTAACTGATGTTTTGAAAAAGAAGAACCCGTATCTTTTCAAAGCAAAGAATATTAATAATGCGAATGATTTAGTCAAATTATTTCTTAATGCTCATCTATCTTCACAAGAAGAAACGATATTTGGTGAATTTCTTGAAAAATTGGCTATTTTTGTTTGTGGTCAGGTGTATGGCGGAAGAAAATCATCTGCTGAAGGAATTGACTTAGAATTTCAAAAAGATAACGTTGTTTATATTGTTTCAGTGAAATCAGGTCCAAATTGGGGAAATAGCAATCAAGTTAAACGTATGGTAGAAAATTTTAAGCAAGCCAAAAGAATCCTGCGAACAGGCAATAGCAATATCAATGTGCAAGCGATTAATGGATGTTGTTATGGAAAAACCAATTTAGATAAAGGGGATTATTTGAAAATATGTGGTCAAGAATTTTGGACATTTATTTCTGGTGATGAAAAATTATTTGTAGATATTATTGAGCCATTTGGTTATCAGGCAAAAATTCGCAATGAAGAGCTTGCGGCTGAATATGACCGAGCCTTAAATCTCTTTACACAACAATTTATGAATGATTTTTGTGTAGACGGTGTGATTGATTGGGAGAAATTAGTACGTTTTAATTCTGGCAAGCCAATCTCTAAAAGTAAAAAATAATTTACTTACTTGACCATCTTGCATACACCGCCTGTGACAACAACCGATTTGCACTTTTTTCGCGCGTCACCAATTCACCACTTTCAACATCCCCTTTATATTTTTTCATCATCTCATCCACGGCTTGGGCGACGTGAATCGCAGAAGCACGTACGGCATAAACTGTCACAATTATAAACAAAGGTTTATCACTTAAACATTGTCGGCACATTTCTAACAAACTAGGCAATGATTTATATACTTCCCACACTTCACCTTTGGGTCCGCGCCCAAATTTTGGCGGGTCTAAAATGATGCCATCATATTTGACTCCGCGTTTTATTTCGCGTTGCACATACTTCACCGCATCTTCCACAATCCAACGTATCGGCTTATCACTCAAACCAGATAATTCTTGATTCTCGCGTGCCCAAGCCACTGATTTTTTGGATGCATCCACATGTGTTACAGATGCTCCAGCCGAGGCGGCGGCTAAACTCGCCAAGCCAGTGTAGCCAAATAAATTAAGAATGTTGGGGCTAGTCGTCTGTTGACGAATTGAATCAACCATAAAGTCCCAGTGTGAAGCGACTTCGGGGAAAACGCCGAGGTGACGACCTGG
>DQGV01000280.1:14510-14835 GCA_003524705.1 Anaerolineae bacterium
CGCCCAGAATTTTAAATCCTGATATTGCATGACCCATTTCTCTTCGACCTTTTTCTTAAACTCCCAATGACCGCCGCTTTCTTCGCCTGATGGCTGAAACAGCGCGTGAGCATTTTGCCACTCGGACAAATTCAACGCGCGACTCCACATCGCTTGCGATTCGGGACGTGAAAAAATGTATTTGCCAAAGCGTTCAAGTTTTGAGCCATCACCTGAATCGAGCAATTCATAATCTCGCCAGTGTGTGGCTTCGAGCAATTTAAAAGAAGGGGAGTGATTCATAGTGAATATGTGACCAAAGTAACGCCTTTGTAAGGTGAGAAAA
>DQGV01000310.1 GCA_003524705.1 Anaerolineae bacterium
GGTCTTTGTTTTTCATCACCACGAGAAATTTTAATGGCGGCGGCGGCAATATTCATTACATCATGCCCTGCATCTATTAATTCCTGCACCATTTCTAATTCACGCTTGAAACGTCCGCGACCTAACCAGATTTTTAAATTTTCAACGGTTTGTGTTTCGCGATGTTTAACAATATCGGCTGGGGTTGGTAACTTAAATTCCATCACAGGTTGTTTGGTTAATGCTTCTACTTCGCGCAATCTTCGTTTTTCTTTTGGTGATAACAAAGTAATTGCAATACCCGTTTTGCCTGCCCGACCAGTTCGTCCAATGCGATGAACATATACTTCAGCATCATCTGGTAAGTGATAATTGAAGACATGTGAAATATCATCAATATCTAAACCGCGTGCGGCGACATCTGTTGCGACTAAAACTTTTAATTGATTGGCACGAAATCTTCCTAATACACGCTCGCGAGCATTTTGGTCTAAGTCACCATGAATGGCTTCGGCGGGGATTCCGCGAATCACAAGTTCATTTGCTAATATAGCAGTTTCAGCACGAGTACGAGCAAAAATCAATGCTGAGTGAATCGGTTCAATTTCAAACAGACGAGTGAGCGCATTTGTCTTATCTCTATCATGTACGAAATAATAACGTTGTTCAATGGCTGAGGCGGTGAGTGTGCTTCTTTTAACAGCAACAGTTTGAGGGTCACGCATGAAGCGGTCTGCTAATTTGCGAATCCGCTGTGGCATGGTGGCGCTGAACAAAGCAGTTTGTCTTTCCGCAGGAGTCGTCGCAAGAATTTTTTCAACTTCTTCAACGAATCCCATGTTTAGCATTTCATCGGCTTCATCAAGTACAACTGTTTTGACATCTTTCAAAATCAAAACGCCACGTTCAAGCAAATCATTCAAACGACCTGGCGTGCCAACAACAATATCTACACCGCGACGAAGATTATTGATTTGTGGTCCATAAGGTTGACCACCATACACAGCCAGCACGCGAATATGCAAATGTTTGCCGTATTCGTTCATTGAATCGGCAACTTGCAAAGCAAGCTCACGCGTAGGTGCAAGCACCAAGGCTTGAGGATTTTTTTGTTTTTGAAAATTATGGAGAATGGGGAGAGCAAACGCGGCAGTTTTACCTGTGCCTGTTTGGGCTTGACCAATTACATCAACCCCCGTGAGCATGAGTGGAATCATGCCGAGTTGAATGGGTGTTGGTTCGGAATAGCCAAGTTCATTGATGGCTTGCGTAAGTTCGCTACGCAAGTTTAAAGAAGAAAAATCGGTTGTCATATTTATCCTTAATTTTGTCTAATTGGTCTAATTGGTCTTACAAGTCTAATTAGTCATAAGCGACTATTAAGACCAGTAAGACTTATTCGACCTTTCGACCATTGGGGACTATTTCGACAACTCTGTTTTACTTTTTTCTTGCTTATCAAATTACTTTTTCAAGTAACTTTACCCAACAAAAAAGCCCGATTTACTTTCATCGGGCTTGGTGTTTAGAGTCAGTCAAAACAAATTCCCAGAAAATTGCTCTCCATTGAGAGCGAGGAGAGTTTACCACAGTTTTGAACGGTGGACGATAGACGATTGATCGTTTGCAAGAATGAAAGTTATTCTAAAGTCTCCATACTCAACAAAACCCACACACCACCATCTTTGACTGCAAATACGCGATATAAACGCTTAGGTTGGATAATTTCAAACAAAGATTCTGAAATCAAAAACTCGATGGAATCCATTGTCAAGACATACGATATTTTTGATGATTGATGTCCGCGACGATTGATTCCGCCTTGAGATTTTCTCGTTTCGGCACGCGCTTCAATGGTTTGGATTTCGCCAAGTGGGTTTTCAGCGATAGATGTTCCCATGGCGTTATACATCTCAACTGTGGATTGATATTGGCGTGGAATTACAAAAATTACCAAAACAGCGACAATGATTCCGATAACGCACAAGACAGGGAAAAATAACGCTCCGAGGGATTCTTGCAGAATATCAAATACCCCGACGAAGTATAAAACGACCCCAAAGAATAATGCGCCGATGCCAAAAATTAATGAAATCAGCCAGCCTTTGTTATCATATTTTTTGGAAGTTTGTTTTATAAAATCTCGTTCTTCTTCAAAACGTTTGAGCTGAGCGGGGGAAAATTTTCCTGCTTTATTGGCTTCAAGGTCAGTGGCGGAGAAATTACCTTTTTGTTGTAGAGCATAATTGTGTTCGTAAGTAGAATCCATATCTTTTCTCCTTATATTGTCATCAATATAATTGCAATCAAAGCAGAAATCACTCCAACCCATTGATTGCGCGTTAGTCTTTCTTTGAGAAAAATCCATGCGAGCAAAACGGTAGAACCTGGGTAGAGTGAACTCAAAACCGAAGCCACATCTAACCTGCCTGCCTGACCAGCCAAAATAAAAAAGCCATTGCCAGTTAAGTCTAATATGCCGTTTAATCCAATCACTGGGAATGATGATGTATCGTTAATCCGAAATGAGATTTTCTTTATGAGCATGTAAATAAACAAAAATAAAACGCTGGTAACACGCGAAGCGACCATTGTCCAAAACAAGGCGCCATCACTGGTGGCTTCGTGCATGACGATAAAGTATAAGCCAAACCCAATGCCGGCGAGCAGAGGCAGTTTCAAGTCCGAGAGATGCGAAAAAATATCTTTGACTCCGTTTTCACTTTGGGAGACCATCCACATGGCGAATAAAGCAAAACCAAATCCTATCAAGGTTAAAAATTCTGGTAAACCTTCGGTGATGATTCCTATCAAGACGGGCAGGGTTGCCGCCAACACAGCCGAAACTGGTGCGGCGATGCTCATGGTTCCATTTGCCATTGCGAAATAAAGAAACGTTAAACCTGCCATGCCAAAGATACCTGCAATCATGGCATACACCCAACTTTGCAGAGATGGCAATGATTCGTTACTGATAAATGCGACGATGCTGACGGCAATTAAACCGACGATGGAAGCATAAAACACTGCTTGCACGGCACCGACTTTTCGTGCGGCAAGCCCACCTGTAAAATCGCCTGCTCCCCAAGTGAAAGCAGATAAAAGACCATAAATAATGGATAGCAAGTTAACCTCTAAGAGTTTTTATATTCAAAATATTTTTTTAGATCAAGCATGTGTTTTTCGAGTAAATGCCATGTAAGTAATGCAATCATAATTGTTGCAACGTATGTAGTGACAGGGTAAAGAACATAAGCTTTCCAACCACCTAGTTCGCTATACCAAAAAACATCCATTAAAATTAGAACCGGTGTCATATGAAAAATATACATAGAGTAGCTATATTTTCCTAAAAATGTAAGAATCGGATTCCCAAAGATAATTCGAAAAATATTTTGAGGAGGATGTGTAATAAACATACCAATTAATCCTACTGTAAATAACGCCGCAGTTGTATAACCACCTAACATGAGAGGAATGCTAGCATGTTCTGGATGCGGCGACCCCGGCAAAGATAAAATATGTAAAGCAATAAATATTACAAAGGAAACTAAGAAAAGCGGAAACGCGAAGCGCCGAACTTTTTCTTGTGAACCTTCATATGTAAGAAATGTGGCTAGCAAACCACCAAACAACATTTCTTCAAACCTTGCAAACGACGTGTAATAAAAGAAAGTTGAAGCCTGAGGTACATCGGGCCAAAGGAATGTTCCTAATATTCTTGCAATCGTTGAGACTAGAATGTAACCAATACTAACTTTAATTAATTTCTCTCGGCTTAATTTATATACAATGAGGGGCCAAAGAAAATAAAATTGTTCTTCAATCGCGAGTGACCATGTAATACCAAGATATTGGGTAATATAGAAACCATCAAATAATAATGCCCAATTTTGTTGATACAGCAACATAATTGGTAAGGCAGTGCCAAGTTGAGCAGTAAACTCAGTTTCCACTTTAGGAGCAAACAAAAGCACAAAAGCAATAGCCAAATAATATAAAGGAAAAATGCGTAATGCCCGCCGAATATAAAAATTACGGAAGTAATGTTCATCTGTTTTGGATTTCAACAAAATAGATGTAATTAGAAACCCAGAAAGCGTGAAAAAAATATCTACGCCTACCCAACCAACTGTTGTAAATTTAGTAAAAGTTTCTAAAACAGGGTGTTCAGTAAAATAAGCGGCACGTTTAAACAAATGCAATGCTATAACAAGCATCACAGCAATTCCGCGCAAACCATCTAATTCTTTGATTCTATTGTCCATTTATTTCTCCACCGCCTTCGCTCTCGCCAAAACTTTCTGCGCATGTTTCAACAAAGGCATATCAATCATCTTGCCATCTAATGAATATGCGCCTCTGCCTTCTTTTTGACTTGCTTCAAACGTTTCGACAATTCTCTTAGCGTATGCGATTTCTTCTTCTGAAGGGGTAAATGCTTTTTGCACCACAGCCACTTGCACTGGATGAATAATTTGTTTACCGCTAAAGCCTAATCTTGCGCCAAAGTCTGATTCGCGTTTTAAGTTTTCTTCATCCTTGTAATCAATGGTGACAATGTCAATCGCTTGCAAATCATTCGCGGCACAAGCCACAATGACTGCTTGACGTGCGTACAACAATTCAATCGCTTCTTTTGTGCGTTTTGCTCCAATAGACGCGGCAAAATCTTCTCCACCGAAAATCATCGCATCCAAACGCGGATGTGACGCATTTTCTTTGAGATTCAAAATCCCTTTGGCAGTTTCAATGCCGATTAAGATTCGAATCGAATTAACCTTCCAACCATGTTTCAATTCTGCTGATTCGATAATTTTGCTTGCCCATTCAATTTGCTCAAAAGATTCGACTTTTGGAATCACAATTCCATCAGGGTGATATGGCAAAACAGATTCAATATCATCTTTTTCCCAACCTGAACCAACAGAATTAATCCGCGCCAGTTTTTCACTTGACCCAAAATCTAATTCTTGTAAAGCCTTTGCGATTGTCGCGCGTGCTTCTGCTTTTTTATTAACCGCTGTACCATCTTCCATATCCATACAAATAGAATCAACTCCAAGTGTGATGGATTTGGTAATCATCTTCCAGTTATCGCCTGGCATGTAAAGTAGTGCTCTTCGTGAACGCATAATTTCCTTTTATCTTATTGGTCTGACTGGTCTTATAGTCAAAACCGACTAATTAGACCTTTTAGACTTATTCGACTTGTTAGACTATTTTTTCAAAAACATCGCCGTTCTCTCAAACTCAACCACAACTGTTCCCTTTTGATTTTTACCAACACACTTAATTCTCACAATCCCTGCATTGGGTCTTGACTTTGATTCTCGTTTTTCAAGTATTTCACTTTCGGCATAAATCGTATCACCATGAAACACAGGCTGAGGGTGCACAATTTTATCGTATCCCAAATTCGCAATAATCGTGCCGTCTGTTAAATCGGAGACAGACAATCCAACAACCAATCCAAAAGTAAAAATACCATTGACAAGGCGAGTACCAAATTCAGTTTTAGAAGCAAAATCCTCGTTGATATGAAGCGGTTGTGAATTCATCGTCAATGCTGAAAATAAAACATTATCTATTTCAGTAATCGTTCTGCCACCATGTTGAAACTTCATACCAACTTCTAATTCATCAAAAAATTTTCCAGCCATTTAATTCTCCATCTCAATCAAAATTTGTTCGCGCTCCACCGTATCCCCTTGCGACACAAACACCGATTTCACTTTTCCATCCATCAACGCTTGGATTTTAATTTCCATCTTCATCGCTTCCATCGTCAACAAGGTTCGACCTTTTTTGACCTCATCACCCTCTTTGACATTCACGCTTCTCACCTGACCCGGCATGGGTGCTATTAAACCTCCAGCATGGTCATGGCGGACACCTTGTTTCGCACCCGATGTCTTCGTCAACATGATTGTCTCGCCATTAATCGTCACCCAACGCTTCGCCAAATCAGATGAAACATGAGTAATGACTCGTTTGTTATCAATCAATAATTCCATTTTGTTATTTTGCAAATCAACGCGAAGCACTTTGATGAAAATATTTTTATCATCAAGTGTGGCAATATAACCATCATTGGATGGGTCAATTTCAATGGTTTGTGTTTTAAAAGTTGTTTTCATAAAGTCATTTCATGTCAATGCGAGCCGAAGACGAAGCAATCTGCTACTAAATGATGAGATTGCTTCGGACAAAGAGCATCCTCGCAATGACATATAAAATCGGGAAGTTCACATTTGATTGGGGCAAGAGAACCTATATTATGGGAATCTTGAATGTGACTCCCGATTCATTTTCTGGTGATGGATTAATCACAAACGAAGATGTAATTCAAGCTAGCACGCTTCAAGCCTCGTGGATGCTTGATTCTGGTGCGGATATATTAGACATCGGGGGAGAATCGACAAGACCAGGCTCACAACCTGTAAATGCTGACGAAGAATTAGAACGCGTTATTCCTGTGATTCATTCAATTCATAAAAAATTTCCAGATGCGATAATTTCAATTGATACCTACAAAGCTCAAGTGGCAGAAGAAGCGATTAAGAATGGTGCACATATTGTCAATGATGTGTGGGGATTGCGTGCAGACTCAAACCTTGCAAGTATCGTTGCAAAATATAATGTGCCAGTGATTTTGATGCACAATCGTAGCAACCCAGCCAGTGTTGAAGTTCGTGAAAATTTAGGGAATGCATATATTGGTAGTGAATACGATAATTTAATTGAAGACGTGAAACGTGAATTAATGATGAGTGTAGAGATTGCAAAAAATGCTGGGATTAAAGAAAATGCAATATGGCTTGACCCAGGTATCGGTTTTGGAAAGAAGCGTGAGCATAATCTAGAATTAATCAACAGGTTAGATGAAATCAAAAAGTTAGGGTATCCCGTTTTGTTAGGGACATCTAGAAAATCATTTATCGGCTTTACATTAGACTTACCACCCGAAGAAAGAATTGAAGGAACGGCATCAACCATTGCAATCGGAATCGCGCGTGGCGCAGATATCATTCGTGTGCATGATGTAAAAGAAATGGCGCGCGTTGCAAAAATGACGGATGCGATAGTGCGGAGTAATCAGTAAACAGTAGTCAGTAAGCAGTGGAGTCGTGATGACATCAGATTATGCAAAAGAATTATTACGA
>DQGV01000004.1 GCA_003524705.1 Anaerolineae bacterium
CAAACAATATGGCAGATTATTTTTGGAGTCACTTCCACCATGCACAGCACGCCAAGGCGCGGTAGCAGGTTTGGCGAAGATGGCGGGTCAATGGTTGGGGACGTTGTAGACAAGTTTAATCTTTTACTACAAATTCAATCTTCATACCACAAAATTGACGATTACCGACCATCAAAGTAAAAAACGAACGATATTCACCAGCATTTTTTGGTGCAATGAAAAAGGCGCTGACACGTAATGTATCACCCGGTGGAACCGTTTCTTTTGTATCTTGAATTTTCGTACCTTCATGGCGATACCCACTTTTGTAAACAAGATCAATAGTCGTACGGGTCCATGTTTTTGTGCCAGTATTCTGAATAGTCCAAAAAGCATAAAATTCAGATTTCTTTTCTATGACCGCTCCTTTAGGAGGTTGGGTCTGAGAAACTATCACTGTACAAGACCAAGGAACGGGTGTTTTAAATTTTGAAACATCTTGCGTGCCCACGCTACCACTCGAAATAAATCCTAGAGGTGTATCTGTTGGAATTGGCGTTAAAGTTGGTAGAAGAAAAATAAATGTAACCGTTGGCGAAGGTGTAATAGTTGGAATCCGTGTAGAGGTAGGCGTATAAGTAGGCGTCAATGATGGGTTTGCAATAGCAGTTTGTGTTTGTGCCGCAGCGGCTGTTTGGACAACAGCAGTTTGTAAAGCATTTATATCCGCTGGTTGTTGTGGAATATCAACCTGTGGAGAAGCACTGGGCAATGCACACGCTAATGTAACAAGAAGTAAAGAAATGAATGAGAAATGTTTACGCATATCAACAAAATAAGTATAACATTTATCAAACCTTGAATCTTTCTTTGATAAACCTCTCCCCTTTTGCAATGAACTCATCATATTCTTCTGGCGCAGACGCAGATCTCATTAAGTCTTGAGTCTTTTCACGCAATACTTGTCTGGCGGGCGGTGAGCCTGCCTCTTGCCATTTTTCCATGCTGTAATGCGGATATACGCCGCTGATGTAATATCCGTTTTTATAATTACGTAGTGTAGAAGGTTGATTCAAAAAGTTTTTGCCAGGTCCCACTTTGTATATTTCACTGATCGCTGAATTGACATCATCTAATTGAAAACCATCGTGCAAGCGTAAGGCTTGGTCAATGATTTCGTGACAATGCACAAATGTTGTGGGAGAAATAGATTTCGATCCTAATGAGTCGCCGATAAACGGAGCCAAGTGTCCGTTAGATAAAAGAAGCGCGAGGGTGTTCATCCAATAGGTATCGGCGGCGATTAAATCCATGCCCCAACCTGTGCCACTTCCCGATGTTGAACAATGTGGGATTTGATAATGCTTCATCATCTCTGAACATGCCACGCTTATTAAAATTGATTGCGGGTCATAAAAATTTAACATCGTACGCATGTCAAAATAAACTGGCAACATGCCTAACAAAATTGGCGCGCCTTTTTTGATGGTTTGGCTGACTACCAAACCCGCTAATAATTCTGCCATCAACAATGTTAGTGTGCCTGCGGGCGTTAATGGCGTTGATGCGCCTGCCATGCTGTAATTTGAAAAAATAATCGGCAAGCCACGTTCGATAGAAATTTTCATTTTATCCACTGTGCCAGCATTCAATACCAATGGTGAAACAGGATTGAAATATGGAATCACAAATGGCTTATCACCCACTTCTTTGCCGTGCAATAACTCAAACATATCTAACACATCAGAAAATTTATTTTCATCTGAAACCAATAACACCAATGGCTTGGTTGTATTTGAAATATGTTCCAACGAACCATACATATCACCCAATTCTTCAGAAACATCACGCACGATGCCAACGGTTGAAACGACATCATAATGTTTGAACATGGAACCCAAACGGACAAGGTCTCTAAAATTTTCACGCTTGAAAATATCTAAAGTTTCATCAAACGGGTTTTGATAAAACAGTGCCGTGACTCCCACACCAAAGCGGAGACGGTCTTCACCCAATTTCATTTTATGTTCGCCGCGACGATCATACACATCAATATTTTTCGGCGCGGATTCAATCGCTTCTTCGACTTGTTCAGGCTTGAATTTTACAATTCGGTCTTGTGACTTAATCCCAAGCTTTCTTTCGAGCAAATTCAAAATATCTGGCGAATCGATGCGCACACCTGTTTCACTTAATACTTTCAACACGTTTTGATGAGCTTCTTTGATTTGTTCTTCGCTCATCATCGTTAATTTCGGGCGGACATTATTCATAAAGGTTGTCTCCTCCCTATAATTTTATCCTACCTTATCTGACCGTAGACGGTGGACGATAGACCGCCACACCATCTACGGTCAACTGTCTATCGTCTATCGTCTTTATCAAAATCTTTTGGCTCAACGGGCTTGAAGATTTTATGCCCATGCGAAGTCCATAAATCTGTGGCGAGTTTTTGTGCGTCACAATCTACACCTTGACTAGAAAAATATTGACAAACTCTTGTCACGTCGCGTTGAAATATTTTCCATGCGGATGGATTGGATTCAGGAATCACAATTTGCGGAAAATCAATCATACTAATCTCACCATCCCAATACAAAATGTTATAAGCCGATAAATCTCCGTGAATGCAATTATGTTTGAGCATTAAATCAATATTATGAATCACACGCTCAAAAAGAACTTGGGCTTCATCTGCTTCAAGCGAAACCGAATTTAGAATTGGCGCGGCAGTTGTCAGGTCACCGATGAAGCGCATCAGAATCGCATTTTTCTCTTTGGCATACACTTTTGGCACATCTGCACCCGCGTTAAACAAATCTTCCATCGTTTTGTATTCGTATGCAATCCACGAAGTATGACGAACTTCTTCGCCATATTTGGTGCGTTTGACAATGGCATTGATATCGGCCTCTTTCCAAAGCAAATGACCTTCTTCATCTAAATCAGCACGCCCTTGCCGATATTCTTGCACATTTTTCAAACTTCGCAAAGAACTGGGGCGATAAATTTTTGCGGCAAGCAAAGGTGTATCTATTTCACGCGCAGGCTTAGACAAATACACCGAAGCCTCTTCACCAACTTTAACTTTTTTCAAAACATCTGAAATCCATTTGTGTTCGTAAAACGCGCCCAAGGTTTCAGTCAACCACCATTCTTCAAAACGTGCGGCTTTATAAGTGAACTGAAAAGTTTTACGCGAATCATCTTGCTCTTTTAGGAATTCGTAATCTGATTTTGATATTTGTTTTGGATGCCTGCCTGTCTTGCGCAGACGGCGTTTGCTGGCATTTAGCATTTCTTCGTATGGATCATTATCATCTAACAAACGAGATAAATCTTTTGTATTCATTGTTACCTTAATGACAAGACCTGACAGGTCTTATCCTGTATGATTAAAAATTCATCACACTGCGGAGACCTGTCAGGTCTAGGTTAAATAAAAAAACCGCAGGCTGAGTACGCCTGCGGAGATAGGTAATAAAATACTACATCTCACGCAAAGGAGGCGCACTGAACAAAAGTTTTGGGGATGATTTAGCAACTTGCATGGCTATGAGCCTCCTTTCGGTAGAATAAGATGACAAGATTGTATGCCAACATAAATACTTCGTCAAGCCTATTTTAAGTGCGCATCAAAAAATTCTACGGCACGGTTCATAAACAACAACCACGCATCGCCCACAAACGAATGGCGTTCATTTTCATACACAAACAACTCCACATCTTTGCCCGCATCCATCAATGCCTGATTTAATTTATAAGACCACTCTGGCGGTGTTGAACCGATGTAATCGCCATCGGCTGAACCGATATGAATTTGAATTGGAACAGATACAGATTCCAGATGATAAATCGGAGCAATTCCCCGCATCATTTCTGGACTTGTAGCTGATTCTACATAGGCGGCAATTACCTGCGCCTCAAGCGATTCGGGGATCACGTCAGCAGAGTTACAAGTTTGCAATAACTCACCTGCATAAATATCACCGATACAACCGTATCCCCAACGGGAAATTAAATCAGAATCATCGGCTGAATTAGGCGCGTATAACACTGCCGCTTTCACTGGCGATTCTAAAGTTAATATCTTGGTTGTGATTCCGCCACCCATGCTGTGTCCCCACATGCCA
>DQGV01000094.1 GCA_003524705.1 Anaerolineae bacterium
TCTCACCGGTTTCTCTATCACGGTACGAATAAAAACTAGTGCGAGCATTCCAACCTGCTTCAAGCGATTCTTTTATTTTTTCAGCCTGCGCTTGGATTAATGCCGTCTCTTCATTTGGTTTACCAAGTTTGTTTGCAATCTTTGTTAAAGTTTGGGCTTCTTTATACAACATAGCTTCAAGTGCCGGGCTATGCACATACGAAACATCCAAACCTTGTGACCATGGATTCCATACATCGAATAATGGATTATCTTCAAACCCTGTTTGTAAAACATGGTCCCATTCTGGAATGCCATCACGATTTCTATCGTGAAAGCCGGCAAACCATGCCCAAAAGAATTTAATTAATTTTGGAAATACTTCTGCTAAAAAGTTTTCATCACCTGTGGTTTGGTAATATTTCCAAGCTAAGCTTGAAAGTATTGGCATGGAAATAAACTTCCCACGTTGACCCGCCAACCCAGGCTTGCCATCTACTTCGCCATCTTCATCTTGTGTAGATAAAAAGTTGAGCAAAAGATTTTTTGTGATTTGTGGTGTACCATGCAAAACACTCGATAAATAATACGCATCTAATGCAAATTGACCATTCCATGCGGGGGGATAATCTGTGCCATCGCCGGCGTGTGAAAAGCCTTGATCTGTGTGACGTGATTGCACAAATGAGGCATGTGGTAAATGATTGCCATTATTTACAAACAACGCGTTTGCAGTTCTTTGACTCATTGCCAACGCCGCATCCCAATCATTATCACCAGTGCGAATATCTAAAATTTGGCTTGTATCTGTCATTTCGATACGTGCAATTTCAGCATTCCATGATCGGGCGGCGGTTTTGCGGGCTAGGTCAAATGCTTCGGGGATAGAGTCGCGAGCGGCTTCGGAGAAAGATAAAATTCGAGTGGCACCCGGACCAAGTTCAAGATCAAGAAGAAGCGAGTTATGAGGACCAGGTCCATGTTTGGGACCGCCAGTCATAAAAATCACAGGGGCAATTCCGCTGGTTTGACCTGCTAATATGTTTACTAATTGTTGTTGTGTGGGGACGATGGATTGCCCATTGAGATGTGCAAGCGTGGCACATACTTCGAGTTTGATTTGACGAACTGCGTTGGTTTTGTTAACAATGGTAACGCGCCCTGCTACTGCATTTGATTCTGGAATCCAAAAATCGGTGCTGACTTGTAAGTTTTCAAAGGGAACAAATTCGAGCGTTAGGAAGTTTGGATAGAAACGTTTTAGTGTCGGTTTGCCGACAAAAGTGTTTGGGTCTGTAATGATGCTGTTGCCTTCGGTGAAGCGTAAAAAAATGCGCATGGAACGCGCACGTAAACCGAAGGTGGTATATAAGCCAACGGCAGACCGTTCTGGGTCGTTACTCCCGATTTCGACTTCCCAGATATGGTCGTTGACGTAATTTGTTTTTGTAAGGCGCGCGTCGGCGGCGAGGGTGAGGTAGAGCGGGTCGCCAGCGCGCAGAGACCATTCACGCATGGCGCATATTGTACGGGCAGAATCATGGATGGTCAAACGGGTATAATTTGGTCTAATTAGTCTTAAAAGTCTGATTAGTCTAATAAGTCTAAATGGTCAAAATGACCTCTAAGACCATTTAGACTTGTAAGATCCGTAAAACCAATGGAGCATAGGAGAATTGAAATGAGCGGATTGTATTTCGAAGAATTTACAGTGGGTCAAGTTGTAAAAACATTATCACGAACTGTCAGCGAAGATGCAATTTTCACCTTCGCAGGGTTAACAGGTGATTACAACCAAATTCACACCGACGCCGAATTTGCAAAGACCACTCAATTTGGTCAACGCGTGGCACATGGTTTGTTAGGTTTATCAATTGCCACAGGGTTAATCATGCGTACGGGTTTTCTTGAAGGTACAGTCTTGGCGTTTCGTGAAATTCAAGATTGGAAATTCGTAAAACCAATTTTCATTGGTGATACCATTCATGCCTTGTTAACTGTCAGCGAAACCAAAGCACTTCCACGCATTGGTGCAGGTGCGTTGATAGCATCTGTTGAAGTGAAAAATCAAACTGATGAAGTGTTACAAAAAGGAACATTGAATCTTTTAGTGTTAAGCAAGCCGAAATAAAGGTAATAAAAATGCGAAATGACGATAACGATAGATTACGCCGAAAAAAATCCGAAGAAGAAACTCGTAACGATGTAGAACCGCCTCCATCTACGGGGACAACTGTTTCTAAAAAGTCAACAGGTACCACGCCTCGACTTAATCTACCCGATGTAGATAAAGACAACATGCCACTTCCCAAACGTGTAGATGAAGTGGATATGGATGGCACACGCGTCACTCCCGCCGCATATCGTCAGGGACAAAATCAAGGCGGGCAAAATCAAAGACCAGTGTATCGTTTACCAGAGAATCAAAATCAACAACCTACAAGATATACCAATTATCAAAGTCAGCAACAATCAAATGCACCTTCGTTCTTTGATAACCTGCAAGCATGGTTTTCATCATTCATTTCTGGCATACGAAAAAATAGAAAAACTTTTCGTTATGGGTGTATCACTTCTGTTTTTGCTATTGCTTTAATTGGTTTATGTGTTGCTTCTTTCTTCGTCTATCAATACGCCGCCATTGCCAGCACATTACCCCCCGTCGGTGACTTGCGAGAACGTGCCTCCCAATTTGAAACAACTCGCATCTTAGATAGAAACGGTCAACCCTTATATGATTTATTAGACCCAACGGCTGGTAGGCGTACATATATTCCATTAGAAGAAATATCCCCATATCTAATCGCCGCAACCATTGCTACCGAAGATAAAGAATTTTATAGCAACCCCGGCTTTGACCCTATCGCCATCGTGCGTGCTTTATGGCAAAACTACATCACCGATGGTCAAGGTGGTGGTGCTTCCACAATCACACAACAATTGGCGCGTGCATTGTTATTATCACCAGAAGAACGCGCTCAACGGACCTATACAAGAAAAACTCGTGAGATTATTCTCGCGGCAGAAATCACCCGCCGTTATTCAAAAGAGCAAATCCTTGAGTTGTATCTCAACGAAATTTATTATGGCAACTTGGCGTATGGAATTGAAGCCGCTGCTGAAACCTATTTTGGAAAAACTGCCAAAGATTTAACGTTAGCAGAAGCATCTTTCTTAGCGGGTTTGCCACAATCTCCAGCTGTATATGACATTTACACAAATCCCGAAGTGACTTTATTACGTCAACAACAAGTATTGGTCTTGATGTTTGAGTTAAGTACACAAGAAGGTTGTATTGAAGTGAGTAATAGCGATACACCCATTTGTGTTGACCCTGTCGCAACGGTTGATGCCGCAAACTATATTAAGTCATATCAATTTATTCCACCATCTTTTGGTGCTAAATATCCGCATTGGGTGAACTTCATCCGCGCTGAATTAGAAAAATTATACGACGCTCAAACGATTTATCGCTCTGGATTC
The DNA here is from genome assembly GCA_003524705.1 of Anaerolineae bacterium. The sequence continues at coordinate 3,463 of DQGV01000094.1, forward strand.
GTCGTCTACACCACTATTGACCCTGTTTTACAAGACCGCGCTCAACAACTCGTCACTGACCAAGTTGCTTCGATGACGGCAAACAATACCAAAAATGGTGCATTGGTTGCAATTCAACCTTCTACCGGACAAATCCTTGCCATGATTGGTTCACCAGACTTTAATAACGTGGCTATCTCTGGTCAAATCAACATGGCAATTAGTCCCACACGTCAACCGGGCTCGTCCATTAAACCAATCACGTATGTCGCCGCCTTTGAAAAAGGTTGGACTCCTTCCACTTGGATTTGGGATGTGCCAACTCAATTCCCCGATGGTGCGAATCCGCCATATGAACCCAAAAATTATGACAATCGTTTTCATGGTGGTATGACGCTTCGCACAGCATTAGCAAATTCATTTAACATCCCAGCAGTCAAAGCCCTTGAATTTGTCGGCATATATGATGACCCCAACACGCCTGAAAAAGAAGGCATGATTGGCATGGCTGAAAGATTAGGCATTACATCGTTTAATCGAAATGATTATGGTCTGTCACTTACACTTGGTGGTGGTGATGTCAGCCTTATAGATATGACTTCTGCGTATGCAGTCTTTGCCAATGGTGGACAAAAAATTCCACCTGTTGCGATTCTCAAAATCACAAACTTTGCTGGTGATGTGATTTACGAATATCAACCTCCACAAGGTGAACAAGTCATTCGCCCAGAACATGCCTACTTAATTTCATCTATTATGTCTGATAACCAAGCACGCTCATGGATGTTTGGAAGTAACTCCCCATTAAATTTATCTTTCCAAGTTGCCGCAAAAACAGGAACAACCAATGATATTCGCGACAACTGGACATTAGGCTACACACCTGATTTAGTGACCGGGGTTTGGATTGGCAACGCCGATTACACCCCCATGACAGATACGTCTGGTTTAAGTGGTGCCGCGCCAATATGGTCACAATTTATGGAATTTGCAGTGCCATACATCACCAATGGCGCACCCACTCCATTCTCACGCCCACAAGGAATCGTAGATAGAGTTGTATGCCGTTTATCCGGCACAGAACCATCTAACATGTGTAGGTCAGAATACACCGAAGTATTTGCGTTTGATCAACTTCCGCTTCCGCCGAGTCAAGATTTATTCCGCCGCATCCGAATTGACTTGTGGACTGGGTATCAGGCTTCAGAAGCATGTCAAGGTCCAAGTGAAGAAGCGATAGTGATGAATGTTCAAGATAGATGGGCGCGTGAATGGTTTGAAACCAATCAAGGCAGAACTTGGCTGGATGATAATAACTTACCCGAAGATGCAATTATTGCACCAGAACGCGATTGCCGTGCTAGTGACCCACAGCCTGAAATTGAAATTTCACTTGTTGATGGTCAAATTATAATTTCGCCCATGTTAGAAATCAAAGGCACTGCCAATGCCGATGCAAATTTCAGAAGATGGGTCTTAGAATATGGCGTGGGTGATAATCCCGGCTCATGGAACTTACTTGCTGAAAGTAACAACCCAATTGAAAACGGCACACTACATAATTGGACAATTCCAAATTTACCGAATGGAATCATCACATTGCGTTTGACATTAATTGGCGAACATACAGAAATAGATGAACGCATCAGACTTAACCTCAGCCTGCCGACTCCAACTCCACCACCTGTTACGCCGACAGATACTCCGCCACCGACAGCAACACCAACTATATTCATTCCGCCAACTGCGACTGAAACACCTACATTGACACCAACAGAAACACCAACACCATAAAGGCTGAATATGAAATCATTGAACTGTCCCAACTGTGGTGCCGCATTACCAGAAAAAAACATTAAACATAATATTGCTTCATGTGAATATTGCGGCACGAGTTTTCGTATTCCAAAATCATTAACCCCTGAGCCAGATATGGGCGATTTGTTACTCGGCGCAGATTTTAGTAATAAAGTGATGCCGGGCTGGCAATTGTTCAATGAAGATAAATTGACATTTCATAAAGGCAAGCCAAATGAAATGCGCTGTAGATTTACACCTAAAAAAGATGAAGCCTTTTATGTGTTAAAAAGTTCTGGCTTGTTAGATGATTTTGATGCCAGTGTGACATTACGTTTCACTGAAGGTAAATTAGATATGACCCGTGCTGGGTTTTATGTGCGTTTTTCAGATGATGGCGGTTATACCGTTTTGGTCTCTGCAATTGCATCGTATCAAGTAGGTGTGTTTACCAAAGATAAAGAAAAAAATAAATTGGTTTGGAATAAGATCCTGCCATGGACTTCACATACGGCTTTGAAAAAAGGATTTAACGAAAATAATCGTATTCGCTTAATTTGTAATGGCGCACAATTTCGCTTGTATTTTAATGGTGTCTTGGCGGCTTCTTTCAAAGAGGCAACATGGTCTGTAGGAAAATTTTGCCTCACTGTTGACCCATACGAAGAAGATGGCGGTTTCGCCTTTTCGGATTTGCAATTAAGAGAAGTGCCGAGGAAATAGAATCAGGCATCCACGTAGGGAAGTGAGGCGTTAAGTCTGCTTTAAGGTTGGAGACTCTTCTATGATTAACAACCCTTGACGGGGAGAGGGCTAGTGCATATAATCGTTCTGTTGGATGTAAAAACCGAGCTAATAACAGCAAGCGCTTGAGAAAATATCTCATGCGCTTGCATTTGTTTGTCTCTGATAGTTTTTTGCTATACGCTATTGGAGTAGTTCGAGAGAATTTTATTTATAGGAGAGGCTTCTGTGGAAACTAAAGGATTAACTGCGCTCCGTATCAGCCTTGCTTCACCACAAACGATTATGTCTTGGTCTTATGGTGAAGTTTTAAAGCCCGAAACGATTAACTATCGCCGTTTGCGCCCTGAGAAAGATGGATTGTTTTGTGAAGCAATTTTCGGACC
>DQGV01000479.1:0-2412 GCA_003524705.1 Anaerolineae bacterium
TTCTTCGCTTAATCGAAACAGTTGAATACCTTTTTCTTCAAATAGACGTTGCTTAACTTGGTCAATTTCAGGTCTCTTGTTGTGCCAAAATACACCATCAATTTCTATTCCAATTTTTTTATCCGGAAGGAAAATAGACCTCTTTCGTGACTATTCGTTCCATTCATAGTTAAAAATTGCACAAATTAAGTTAAACCTGAGTCCAAATCTTTTTCTGCGATTTCGATATCGCTGACTCAGGATTTTGAATTTTTTTATAAATGCAAAAATATTTTCTACAATTACCCTATCGCTGGAAATTCTTCTGTTATTTTCTTTATCTTCTTTTGTGAGCGGATTTTTCTTTGATCGCTTTTTAGGGAGTTCCGAATTTGAGTGTATTTTTTGAATGCCCTGGTACCCAGAATCCGCCTGGATCTTGGTTTCAGGGTGAACATAGTTTTTTGATTTTTTATAAATTTTGAAGTCATGGGTTTTCCCATTTGACTGGCACGTTGAAATAATTTTTTGAGTGCGTGTATCCACCACAATTTGCTGCTTTATGGTGTGTCTTTTCTTTTTCCCCGAATAAAAATACTTCTGTTGATTTTTACGACGACCCCAATTCTTCTTCTTGGGTCTTTCAATCGGACATTCAGTGACGTCGAAGGCGACAACTTCGTATTTTTCTTTACCAGATAAAAGAGACCTTCTCCCAGGAAGATGAAGTGTTTTTTCATTTTTTAAATTGTCTTCAATCCATCTGCAAATTTTCCATGCCACTGTTTCACTGACCCCAAATTTTGTACCCGTTTCGAGAAAAGTTCCGTAGTTGCGCCAGTAACTTAAAACGAGCAGAAGCTGATTCTCAAGACTTAGTTTTGGCCTCGGTCCTCCGGCTCTACGTCGCAAAATCCATTTAGACCGAAGGAGATCGACGAGTTTTAAAAACGTTGTTTTTTTCACCCCTGAAACTCTTCTGAACTGATTATTGGATAACTTTTTTATGTTTTGCCATCTCACGTAAAACCTCTTCTTCGTTTGACCACAATAGTAGTAGCATTATAATGCTACTACTATGGCAAATAAAAAAGTGGAGACTTTACTCAAAAAAATAAATAAAACAAAAGCTGAAATTTTGAAAATAGAAAACATGAGACCAGGTTCGGTCACTCGACAAAAACATGTGAGGGGGAAAAAGACATGGCCGTTTTGGCAAATTAGTTATACGCAAAACCGGAAAAGCAAAACTGAATATCTTCGGGACGAATTTGTTGACCAAATAAAGACTGAAGTTAAGAACTACAAATTGTTTAAATTTTTGGCTGAAAAATTGGTCCGACTTAACATTGAACTTTCCAAGGAAAAACTCAAAATTTTGAAAAACGATCGGGCAATTTAAAATTACTGAAAAGATTTAGGTGGTTAAACGGCTTTGCGGCAAGAGGTCACGAAAGAAGTCTAATATATTGAATTTCAAAACAAGCGTGAATCTAATTGGGGTACCTTAGTTGATATTTATTGTGACGAAGGAAAGTCCGCTAAGAATATGAAAGGCCGTCCTGAGTTTTTACGAATGCTCACTGATGTTAAGAGCTTGTCCCAAATCTAGGTGGGATTTGTCAGTGGACTTTTGGTTTAATTGTTGAATCTATAGCTCTAACTATGTCTTTTTTCATGCTTAACCAAACAGCGCCCGTGCAGTTTTAGGTTTGGCGATCGCGCAAGCCGTAAGTGCGCGATGGAACAAGGAATCTGGGTCATGCCTTCGGTTAAATCGATAGGTATATTCAGCCAAGTAATTTGCTAAATATTGAGCTTCCACTCCATGATGAGTTCCAATAATCCAAGCTTTTGCATTTGAGATAAATTTGTGAACCCAAGGAAGCCAGTGGTCGAGTTTTTCCGGCTCGTTATTCATCACCTGGTAGTCGTGATCTACCCCTTTTAAATCAGTTAATGCGGGAGCCCCATCGGTGTTAACCATGGAATCGGGTTTAATGGCGGCATCGACAAAGGCTTGCGCAGATTGAGTAGTTTCTGGGGCCACAACGACTTTAGCAAAACCGGCTCTAGATTTTGGCTTTCCTTTGTCGTCGAAGAAATCTTTAGTTTCAATGGCAACTAAGACATCGGCTTGATTACCCGTATGACGTTTACCAAACGATGCTCCATCTAACTCAATAATATCTTTGAGCTTATAGACATTATCGCGCTCTTTAAGTGCCGCTCTAATTTTATGAAGTATTGTCCAGGTAGTTCCATAAGATTTCATCGATAAAATCCGTTTTAATTCCAGTGCAGAAATGCCGCGCTTTCCTTGCATGACAAAGTAGATCGCCCGAAGCCATATCAGAAGAGGAATTCTGGATTTCTCAAACAAGGTCCCGGCTCGTACACGCATGCGGTGTTGACAGCTTCGGCATTCACGGA
>DQGV01000479.1:2643-2892 GCA_003524705.1 Anaerolineae bacterium
GTTGACAGCTTCGGCATTCACGGATTTCACAGCGAGCTTTATGCTGCCAATACTTTTCATGACCACACTCTGGGCAAACAAAATCTTTTCCGTTGAAGCGACTTCGCCATATCCAATCCCTGGCTTCGACCTCGGTCTTGATTAAATCGAAAAACTGACTCGTTTTGATACGCGCATACACCATTTTCCCTCCCATGACCTCTATCGGTTACGGGCGCTGTTTGGTTAAGCATGTCTTTTTTACTGTAC
>DQGV01000170.1:0-401 GCA_003524705.1 Anaerolineae bacterium
CAATCAAATAATCCATGATGCGTAAATCGAAATCATCACCACCGAGGAAGGTATCGCCGCTTGTTGCACGGACTTGGAAAACACCATCACCTACATCCAAAATCGAAACATCAAACGTACCACCACCGAGGTCATACACAACGATGACTTCGTTTTTCTTTTTATCTAAACCATAAGCTAATGAAGAAGCAGTCGGCTCATTGATAATTCTCAACACTTCTAAGCCTGCAATTTTGCCGGCATCTTTTGTAGCATTACGTTGGGCATCATTGAAATAAGCAGGGACAGTAATCACTGCTTGTGTAATCGTTTCACCTAAATAGGCTTCCGCATCTGCTTTAATTTTTGCGAGAATCATCGCTGAAACTTCTGGCGGTGAATATTCTTTTTCAGATAATTTC
>DQGV01000170.1:662-17221 GCA_003524705.1 Anaerolineae bacterium
GAATATTCTTTTTCAGATAATTTCACGCGCACATCGCCATTATCGGCTTCGGTGACGGCATACGGAACACGTTTTTTCGTGCGTTCTACTTCTGGGTCACCAGATTTTCTTCCCATGAATCTCTTCACAGAAAAAATAGTATTTTGTGGATTTGTAATCGCTTGGTTTCGTGCTACGCGTCCCACCAAACGTTCACCATTTTTATTTACTGCCACAACCGAAGGAACCAGTCTTTCACCTTCAGCAGATGGAATCACAATCGGCTCACCGCCGCTCATCACTGCCGCCACTGAGTTGGTTGTTCCTAAATCAATTCCGATAATTTTTGCCATAATTTCCTCGTTTAAAAGTTTTAATGTTACAGGTTTGAAGGTTCGTTACAACTTTTAAACTTTCAAACTTTTCAACTTGTTAACTTACTGTGCCACTCTCACCAACGCAGGGCGAATTATTCTTTCACCTAACATATAACCATTTTGTACAACTTCAATTACATGACCGCTTTCCACTTCATCAGATGGTTCATTTGAAATCGCTTCATGGAAGTTTGGGTCAAACGGTAAACCTTTCGCTTCAATGCGTTTAACATTTTCACCATCTAAAATATTTTGCAACTTGCGCGCAATCAACTCAATACCATTTGCCCAAGCATCATCGGCTGGGCGATTTTGCAAAGCCCGTTCCAAATCATCCAACGCGGGCAACACTTTTTTGATGATGTCACCTTTCATGTTGGCATACATCAACTCGTTATCACGTTCCAAACGTTTTTTGTAATTTTGGAATTCCGCCTGCGACCTCGCCCAACCATCTTTATATTCGATGATTTTGGCTTCAGCCTCTTGCAATTGATTGATTAACGCATCACGCTCAGTGGAATCCTGCCCAGTCGCCTCAGGCATTCCCTCTTCGGTTGCACGTTCTTTTTCTACTTCTTCTTGTTTTTCTTTCTCGTTTGCCATTTTTATCACTCTCGTTTTTCGATATTAGATATTCGATTATCGAATATCGTTTTCACTTGAAATTGTATCGTTCACCAAATCACTTAAGAGTCCAGCCACATATCTGACGGTTGGAATTGTTCTCGCATAAGACATTCGCATGGGACCTAACACACCTAATGTTCCAGTTGCCATGCCGGGTACGCCATATCTAGCAATCACCATTGAACATTGACGCAATTCTTCCCATTCCCCTTCACCACCGATTAAGACTTGTAATCCGCCGATGTTGCTGTTGGTGGTTGTCTTTGCTAATAAATCTTGCAAAGTAGAGCGTTCTTCAAAAAGTTTTAACGTCTTACGTGCTTCTTCTGATTCTGAAAATTCAGGTTCGCGTAATACGTTTGTTAAACCATCGGTATAAATTTCGTTGATACGGCTGGTTGTGTTTCGTAAATCTTGTAATATCAACAGAAGAATGTCTTGGTCAAGCGGGTCTGGGCGAGTTGGAAGCGAAGACATTGCTTCCACTGTAAGACCAAATAGAAGTCCGTTAAGACGCGTGGCAGTTTGGCTGAGTCGTTCTTGGGTGACGGGTTCTGTCAAAGTAAGAATCTGCTGACGAACATCTCCACCCATCATTACTAAAACCATCAAGACCTGACGACCTTGTGTAGAAATTAATTCGATATGTTTGTATTTGGCTTGTTCTACATGGGGTGCAACTACGACCGAAACGCCTTGTGATTGTGTAGCTAGAATTGAAGCCGCGAGTGTCATCCATTGTTCAAGTTCAGGGCGTGATTGATGGAATTGATGTGAGATAGTGTGTTGCACACTTTCTGGCAATTCGGCTTTGTTCATCATCTCACTCACGAAGTAGCGATAGCCTTCTTCGGTCGGCACGCGTCCTGCAGATGTATGTGGCTGACGAAGGTATCCAAGTTCGGTGAGTTCTGCCATTTCGTTACGAATGGTGGCAGTGGAAAAGTTAAGGTGATAATGCTCCGCCAGCCGCTTCGAGCCTACGGGCTGAGCGGATTCGATGTAGTCTTTTATTAATAGAAGAAGCAAGGTCTTCTGGCGTTCGGTGAGGTTATTCATATTCAAAAGTTAGCACTCCCGAAACGAGAGTGCTAGTTATAGTAGAATAATGATAACAGTGGGGATAGGTGAAGTCAATAAGAGGAGTGTAAGAAAAACTCCTGCTCTTGCAGGAGTTTTTAATTTTATGGATTGCCGGGTCGCCAAACGGGATGAAAATCTTGTGATCTATCAGTAGTTAGACGTACCCGGTCACCACCGGAGACTGTCATGTAGAAAATATCTATGTTGCCGGCTTCACCCACGCCTTCGTAAGTGAGATAAAAACCATCTGGTGAGTAAGCAATATTTTCAATATATGCAAGGTTGAGTTGTACGCGCAAACCTTGTTCACTGCTTCGGTCTGTGGCAGAGGTACTCATTAGATATGGGTTGCAGAAGGTTGTTGCACATCTTTGGTTGAAGAGGATTAAGTCTCCTCTGGGAGACCAAGCAGGGTTGTAATCGGTATAGGCAATGCCACTGCGTATAATTTGAGTTTGTTCTGTGCCATCAGCATTCATGATCCAAATTTGATATACGCCGACACGTTTGACAACATATACAAATTTTGAACCGTCCGGCGACCATGATGGCATACGTGATTCAACTCTTTGGGCACCAGAAGTAATTTGTTTTATGGAGGTTGGATCATCTACTCTGAGTGTAAAAATCTCCATTTGACCAGTTCGTAAAGAAGTAAAAGCAATCATGCTACCATCTGGTGACCAGACTGGGTCAAAATTTCCACCGGGTGAAGAGTCTAATGGAGTTAAGCCACTCCCATCGGCATTGATAAGGTAGAGGCTCGCATTATTATATATATCTTGATTTCCAATACATGGTGAAACAAATACAAGCCGTTGACCATCTGGCGACCAAGCCGGCTGACAAGCCCCATTGGAAACATCTGTAATTTGTGTTGCATTCTCTCCATTTAAGTCTGCAATGTAAATCTGAGGGTTACCAGAGCGTGTAGAGGCAAATGCAATTTGACCTGCCCCACCACCAACAAATGTAGCAGGTATGTTTGATGATGGCGTACTTGTAAATAATGGAGTCTCAACTACACCTGGAATTAATGTGTTCGTCGGTGCAGATGTAAATGTAGGCTGCGGAGTATTTGTAGGCTCAGTAGTGGCTGTGGATTCAGGAGTATTTGTAAATGTAGGAAGAGGCGTTGGTTCTATTGTCGGGGTGCTGGTATTGGTTGGCGCAGCGATGAATGGAATCATAGCGCGTACATCAGCAGGTAAAATTCCTGGCGCAAAATATAAAATACCAGCAACCGCCAATATGATGAGTAAAAAGATAAATCGAATTAAGTTGACGCGTTGTTTACGTTCGCGTTCTTTTTGACGTTTAAGAGGCGAGATGAACGGTTGCTCTTCGTGACCAGATGGTTCTGGGTGAACAGGTCCCTTTGGCGTACGAGCAGGTTTCATACCGTTTTCGGCATCGACGATGGTTTCGTGCAAATCATGCATGGCAATCGCTTCCGGCGGAGGCGGTGCCACTGTATAAGAGCCGGGGATTTGTTGCGTCTTCGACTTTGAGGCTAATAAGGCTTTCTTAAATTCTTCAGCAGATTGAAAACGGTCAATGGGGTCAACTGCCATGGCTTTTTCAATCGCGGCGGCTAACTTGCGTGAGACTTTTGAATTGCGTTTTCGCAATGGAGTTAATTGAGCATTATCCATGGCGCGCGCTAAACCATCTTCTGGAATCACACCACTTAATGCGGCATATAAAGTTGCACCTAATGAATAAATATCAGTTCGTGGATCTGTACGAGCAGTGCCATATTGCTCTGGTGGAGAATATCCCGGCGTCATAGCACGTGCACCAGTCGTTGTAGCTTGGCTGGCACTTTGATACACTTTTGCTAAACCAAAATCTACTAAATATATGTGACCATCCGGCGTAATTTTGACATTACCCGGTTTAATATCACGATGCAAAATAGGAGGTTTACGAGTGTGTAAATAAGCAAGCGCATCACACATTGCCGCGCCAATATGAACCGCATCATCTTCTGTTAACATCCCCAAACGTTCCATGCGATAACGCAAATCTTCCCCTTCAATAAAATCCATCACCAAGTATTGACCTTGGTCACCTAAAACGAAATGGTCAGAAACGCGCGGCAAATTGGGGTGACGTAAATTGGCAAGAATGACTGCCTCTAAACGAAACTGGCGGGCATACTCATCTGTCGTAAACAGATTTTCTTTGAGCGCCATAGAAACGCCAAGATTTTCATCAACAGCGCGATAGACAGAGCCCATGCCACCCTGCCCTAAAATTTCAACAATTCGATACCGATTATGAATAAGTGTGTCTTTTTCCAGCGTCATTGATTAACCTGAAAGAGCAATTGCCCTTTAATAATTTCTCGTGCCTTACTTTGGACTGCGCGCATTATATCAGACGGATGCTTTCCGAGTAGAAGATGTAGTTAAATTGAAATGTTTGAATACCCACGGCGCACCACCCGTCACCCAAAAACCAACTAACGTGTAACGAATGAAACGCAAAGAATAAACAAGCACACTATCACCACGTGGGAAAATTTCTCCCAAACCCATCCACAAGATTAGAACGCCGATTAAACCGATGATATAACGAAGCACGCGCTTCATTACTGGACCGTCAGCCTGATACCCACCTTGAGCATGAATCCACGCCAAGCCAAGCCCCAAGCCAAACAACGTGCCTGCTGAGGTGAAGATGTTGTTTGTATCCACTGGGGCAGGCAGTTCGACCCCAGCAAGAAGCGAATTATCAATCCACAAACTAGGCACTTGAAAATTACTTCGTAGGCTTGTCACAGCCAAGCCCAACACAATCAATATCAACGAAGTGACAAATGAAATGATGACATGCTGACGAAATGTTTTTTGTTGAAGCCATGCAGAGACAGGTTCCCAAAAATGGAAAAATACCCAAAGCAAAATTGCACCGAATACCCAGCCGAAGATTACATCATGCGGAAAATGCGAACCAAGATAAATGCGTGAAAAACCGATAAAGAAAATTAATAAAAAGCAAATGATGCGAACCCAAGTTTTTTGGCTATAGAGTGCAATCGTTCCCCACACGCTCATGGCATGTTGTGCGTGACCTGAAGGCGCACCAAATGTGGTTTCTGCCCATAATGCTTGCACATGAGAACTAACCCAATATGGGCGCGGACTAGCAAACGATAACTTTCCAAGATAATTAAACAAACTACTGGTGGCTAAAATTAAGCCGACGCGTAAACCGAGTGCAGAATCAACACTCCAATAAAGTAATGGAAGAACAATAAAGAAGAAATCTTCTGTGCCGAGTTGGCTAAGAAACTGCATGGGTGCATTGAGCCAACTGCCCCAACTTTGAATGGCAATAATTAATCCAATACCGCTGTCAATCCATGCTTGCATGTAGTCCTCCAGTAGGGTTTTTGATGATATGCAATTGACGTTTACTAGACCCTCATTGTACACTCAAAGAATGGAAAAGACATCTGCCCGCTGGTGGGATTTGCCCTCCGCGATTTTGTTATTTCTTCTGGTTTTATTTTCAGCCTGGCGCGTACAAGTGACTGATTGGACAGAAGGATTAAACCTCATCCGCAATTTAAGCATCTTTGGTTTATTTGTAGGGTTGGCATTGGGGCAAAGTAAATTTCAAAAACGAACTGTGATTTTATTATCCATTGCCTACATGATTGTATTTTTTATCTGGCAATGGTTATGGTTTATTGACTTTTCAAAAGAGCAGACCTATTTAGGCGAACAACTTTTAATTTTATTTGGCAGAATATTCACGAACATCAATGAATTTTTTGCTGGGCGAGAAATAGATGACCAATTTTTCGTGATGGCATTGCTATGCTTTCCATATTGGTTTGTTGGGTTATATAGCGGCTATCAAATGACCCGTCATGCGAATGTTTTAGCGTCTGTATTACCAGCAGGCGTGTTGATGTTCATCGTCCATAATTATCATTACACCACCAAACAGTATGGTTGGATGTTTGGCGTTTATTTGTTCCTTGTTCTGTTATTCGTGAGCCGACAAAAATTTATCAAAGACAAAATCAAATGGGTAAAAGAAAGAGTGATATTTTCACAAGAAAGTGGCTTAGATATTACCAGCACCACTTTATATTTATCTTTAGCAGTGATTGCGTTTGCATGGTTTATTCCATACACATTGCCTGCCAGAGCAGAAGCACGTGAGGCTTGGAAAGAGACTTTTGGCGATTGGTTTTCAGGTGAACGCTTTGAAAATATGTTTTCTTCAATTAACAAAGAAAAAAAACCACAGCCGAGAAATTTTCAGACTGAACTTTCGTTAGGCACGCAAACTTCACAAAGCGATGCGGTTATCTTTTTGGTTTACACAACGCCGAGCGCGCAAGAATTTCCACGTTTGTATTGGCGCGGACAAATTTATGATTACTTTGAAAATAACAAATGGTCAGTGACGAGTCAGGCAGAAAGCCGTTATAACAGCACTGGCGATTTAGAAATTCCAGATACTCAAAATCGCACACGCTTAAGTTTTACGTATGATGTTTATACCGAAGGTCAGTTTGTTTTATATTCTGCATCGCAACCGATTTCTATCAATCACAATGCTATTATTTTGCACAGCACAATCTCCGATGAAAATGTAAATGAAGAAACGCTAGACATCATGGCATTGCGTGCCTCGCCACCATTAGAAGCAGGTGATTTGTATCGCACCAATGCCTTGATGGCAAACCCTTTAATTTCTGAATTACAAAATGCAGGTGATGATTACCCTGATTGGGTGAAAGAAAAATATTTACAACTGCCTGATGATTTTTCGCCTCTGATTCGTGACTTGGCACTTGAGATTACCGCGCAGGCAAATACACCCTTCAACAAAGCAACTGCCATCACAAATTACTTGCGGAGTGAAATCACATACGCGCCAGCCATTTCTATCCCTGACGATGTAACAGACCCATTAGAATATTTCTTACTTGAAAAGAAACAAGGCTTTTGCAATTACTCTGCTACTGCACAAGTATTGATGCTTCGCTCTATCGGAATCCCTGCACGCTTGGCAGTTGGATATGCTCAAGGCGAAGCCAATGTTCAAAATAGCATTTATACAGTGCGCGAAAGAGATTTGCACGCTTGGCCCGAAGTGTACTTCCCTGAATATGGTTGGATTGAGTTTGAACCGACTGGAAACCAAGCACCATTAACTCGTCCTGAAGAACGCGAAGAACGAGCAAGCAACATCAACCCATTTGTGCCAAACCGAAATCTTCCGTTAGAGGAAGAGGAACAACTTCCCCTTGAGATTGAGGCGAATGAAGAAGATGCAGAAATTCAACCGCTGTTGACTCAAAGTCAAATGCGTTGGTTCAGTCTATCCACTGGAATTATCGTATTGGGCTTGATTGGATTCTTTATCAAACGCAGATACGCACCCGATAAAAGTATGGCGTTGATTTTGAAAAACACATTTGAAAAATGGAATTGGAAAATACCTGATTGGCTAAATCAATTTTTAACGTGGGCAAATTTACCCAGCATTGAAAGAAACTTTCATGCGATAAACACAAGTTTGCAATGGATGGGCATTTCGCAACCGATTCATGCCACCGCAGTGGAACGCGCGAAGGCGCTACAAAAAAAATTACCGTCTGCAAATGATTCGATTGAAGTTTTGTTGAGAGAACATCAATCGGCATTGTTCAGTTCGCGTGGCGGAGATGAGAAACTTGCCCGCCGTGCGGCATGGAATATTTTGACTCAGACAATTTCAGCACGCCTAAAATTCTTTTTTATGGGATACAATTAGTAGATATTAAACTAATTGGCATCTCGAATGGCTTCCGAAAATACTCGCCCTAGTACATTGCACGACCAATTACTAACGCTTGCCGCTATGGCAGGCAAAGTTCGCACAGATTTTAGCGCGAATAAAATTCAACTCCCCAAAGAAACTACAGACAATTTACATCACTTACAAACTACGCTAGAGCAATTAAGCGAAAAGATTGAAGTGTTTCAAAATGAACATGGCAATATGATGGCGTTGGCGCAAGTGGGTCAGGTGATTAATTCATCGCTTGAGTTAGATGAAGTGTTGCGCATTGTGATGGATAACATTGTGCGCCTGACAAAAGCCGAACGCGGCTTTTTGATGTTACGTGATGACAAAGGTGAAATGGTGGCGCGAGTAGCGCGCAATTGGGAAATGGAATCGATCAATTCTTCGGAGAAAAACGTCAGCCGAACGGTTGTGCAAAGAGTGATTGATTCGGGTGAGTCTATCGTCACTACCAATGCGCAAGAAGACCAACGTTTTGTAGGTCAAGAAAGTATTGTGGCGTTTAATTTACGTTCGATTTTATGCGTGCCACTGAAAGTCAAAAATGATTTAATCGGCGTGATATATGCTGATAACCGTATTCGCACTGGCATTTTTGCAGACACTGAAAAAGATTTGCTAGAAGCATTTGCCAACCAAGCCGCGGTGGCGATTGATAATGCGCGTTTGTTTTCATCGCTCAAACATTCATTGGAAGAAGTAACCGCGTTGAAAAATTTGATGGATAACGTCTTCGCCTCTATCGCCAGTGGAGTCATTACCGCTGACGTTCAAGATAATATTACACTTGCGAATCGCGCCGCTGAAAATATACTTGGCTCACCACCTGAAGAAATTATCGGGCATAGACTTAACGAAGCATTATCTTCTGTTTCAGCAGAATTAGAACCGCACCTTAATGAAGTTCGCAAAACAGATAAAGCGATTGTGGATTTGGAAATTAGTCATACCTCTCCAAAACGTGGCAATGTAGATTGGCGTTTGAATCTTTCTCCGCTGAAAGACGCGGGACAAAAAACTCAAGGCGTGGCAATTGTTTTAGACGACCTCACAGAACGAAAAAGGTTAGAAGCGCAACGTCGCTTGTTTGAAAGAATGGTCTCCCCCGCCGTCATTGACCAACTCGACCCGAACAGTTTGCAACTCGGTGGCAAGCGTGTAGAAATCACAACCTTGTTTGCAGACATTCGCGGTTTTACAACCTATAGCGAAAAACTCGCACCAGAAAAATTGGTGACGATTTTGAATTTGTATTTAGCCGCCATGGCAGAAGCAGTGCTGGCACAAGAAGGCACGATTGATAAATTTATGGGCGATGCCATTATGGCGTGGTTCAATGCGCCTGTGCCACAAAAAGACCATACTTTACGCGCTGTGAAAACTGCTTTGGCGATTCGTGAATCAATTGAAAAGTTGTATAAAGAATTACCAAAAGATGCGCATTTGGCATTTGGGGTTGGGATTCATGTTGGCGAGGCAGTCTTAGGTTTAATCGGTACTGAAAAACGTTTGGAATATACCGCTATCAGTGACTCGGTGAATACTGCCAAACGCATTCAAGAAAACTCTGCCAACAATCAAATTTTGATTACCAAAGATGCACATGAATTGGTCAAGAAACATATTGAAGCCAAACCTCATGCTGAAATGGGCGTGAAAGGCAAAACACAACCGATTGAGGTGTATGAGGTGTTGGGGCTGAAGTAGGTAAGAGAGTAGAGAACAGAGAGTAGTTATTAGTAAATAGTAATTTGAAAAGAGGCTTTCAAAATGAAAGCCTCTTTATTTATCATCAACTACTTTTTCAACAAAACTAACAATTGATTTTATTCCTTTTTCAATCGGTTCTACATCAAGATATTCATTAATTGTATGTGCCCCCCCACCACTTGTGATTCCCAACACCACTGCTGGAATATTTTGACTCAACGGAATATTTGCATCCGTCGAACCTGATGTAAGAGTTGCAGTCACATCTTGTTCTTCCACACATTGCACAGCCAATTTTATAAATTCATGCTCAGCAGATATTTCACCCGCAGGTCTTTCACCAATCACTTCCGCCATAATTTTCACATCACTACGGTCTGCTTTAATTAAAATGTCTTCCACCTGACCAATCAATTTTGCTAACGTCTTCGGGTCTTCCGAACGCAAATCCAATTCACATTTCGCTTCCGATGCCAAAACATTCACACCCGTTCCACCTTGAATCACACCCACATTCATCGTTGTGCGCGGTTCTTTCGGCAAACGCAACGACGTTAATTTTGTAATCACACTCGCCAACTCATGCACAGCCGATGGCGAACCATAATCAGACCATGAATGTCCGCCCGCCGTTTTGGCTGTAATCCGATAACGCTTGACTCCAATCGCCTTATGATACACATGCCCCAACGCCAACCCTTCCAACACCAAATAACCAATCACACCACTGCCAAATTTTTTCACAACTTCTTTCATCCCGCATAAATCTCCAAGCCCTTCTTCCCCTACATTGGCTACAAACCAAATATCATGATTCAATCTATTTTTGATTGACCAAATGATTCCAAACAAAGATGCGACACCGAGAGAATTATCTCCAATGCCCGGCGCGATGACTTTCCCCGCTTCTTTCTTAACTTGTAGCTGGGTGCCCCGCGGAAACACTGTATCCAAGTGAGCAGTGACAATCAACGGTTTGGCATTTTTCACTTTCCCCGGCATTCTGGCATACACATTTCCAATTTCATCAATCGAAACATCTTTCAAATTTTCTTTTTCAAACAAATCGCGCACAAATTCCGCGCGCGTTTTTTCCTCAAACGTTGGCGCCGGGATTTGTTGAATCTGAATCGCAAGGTCAAGAAGGTTAGTTAAGTTCATAGGGAATAGTGAATAGTAATTCGTAAATCAAAAATCGTAAATCGCTAAATTTGGCGTGCCATTTCTTTTAAAGCATGCAATCTTGCTTCGGCAAGTCCGGGCATTACATCTAATGGATAAAACGCTCCGCTTCCTTCTACTTTCAACGAAGCAGAGACATTGCCATGCAACACTGCTTGAAGCGGGTCGCCTGTTTTTTGAAAGCCTGCTAAAAATCCACCACAGAATGCGTCACCTGCACCGGTTGGGTCTGCCACTCGTGATGGATACGCAGGGATTTCATATTTCTTTTTGCTTACAGAATCATACATGATTTGTCCTTGTGCACCGCGTTTGATAACAATAAACTTCACGCCATAGTCACTGACTTGTTTTGCCATGTCCCATAAATCATTTGTCTCGCCCCAAAACAAAGCACGCATTTCTTCTTCTGATGGATGAAAGGCTGTGACTCCTTGTAACACGAGTCTTAAATCACGCCAAAAGCGTGGACTCATGTATGCGGGAGCCGGATCAAGTGTCACCGTTTGTGATGAAGCGTTTTTGAAAAGTTTTACCATCTGACTCTGACTCGCAAAATCAAATGGGCAAAGATGAATGTGATTCACATCATGATATTCTTTTGGAATATCCATTGCAGAGGGCGAAGACGAATCCATTGTGCGTAAATCTTTGATGGTTTCATCACGCGGCTGATAGCCAAGCAATGTTTTTGGAAAGGTCATTTCGCGTCGTGCAAAATGTGAAACGACACTGGTATGACTGCGTTCGTGCGTATCGGTGTAAGCGATGAAACTTCGCAAATCAAAATTTTCTTCAGCAGTTTCGATACCGCGAATATCAAAGCCTCGTTTTTGAAATTCACTTAACCATTCTTGTGGATATTCTTTTGTGATGCGAGCCACCATGCCAATGTTTTTATCCCACACAGCAAGCCCGCCAACTGTGTAAATTAAATTTCCGCCGGGCGCATCCAATAATGGACTGCCTTGCGGTGGTAATAAATATTCGCGCGTCAGTTTGCCTGCGATGATGAAAATTGGTTTCATATTAGTCTTATTGGTCTAATTAGTCTGACTAGTCTAACTGGTCGGGAGGTTTTCACCGTCTATCGTCTACCGTCTTCGGTCTTTAACCATCCATGCTGGTTTTTTCTTTTCTACTTTTTTATATATCGGGCAACTTTTGACATGTGCGCCGGGCAGATATCCAGTGGACATTAAGAATTCATTCACAATTTCGCTACCTGTGAAGAAAAATGTTTTCTTAAAAAGTTTTGTCCACCCATCTTTTGTGAGTGGATGATGAAAGTCTAGCCATTTTTTAAATGAGCCATATTCTTTTTTTAGTTCAACGATTTTTTGAGCATTGACAATCGCCGCTTTAATTTTCAATTTACTGCGAATAATGCCTTCATCATTTAATAATCGTTCAATATCTTTTTCTTTATATTTAGCAACTTTTTCGATGTTGAAATTATGAAACGCTTTGCGGAATTTTTTTGCGCGTTTGAGAATCAAAATCCATGACAAGCCTGCTTGATTAATTTCAAGCACGAGGCGTTCAAACAATGCATCATCATCTTTGATTGGGAAGCCATATTGCGTGTCATGATATGGTTTATTGAATTCATCTTCGGGGTGGGTGTTGCAGTAATCACAGTAAGTTTGGGGCATTATTCCTCTTTATTTGTCTGTAGGGGCGACTCTTCAAGATTAATAGAATTAATTTTATCATTCAGGACGAGTCGCCCTTACAATTGAATCTCCATAATTGGCAAAACCCGTTCTTGACCAAATAGTTCATAACGACTTTCGCTAATCGTTTTCGCTCCCATTCTTTCATAAAATGATTCTGCATTCGGGTCTGCTTCAATTTTCAAGATAGATGCACCAAGTATTTTACATCTTTCAAGGGCATGATTAAATAATTGTTTACCAATTCCTTGACCAATATATTCAGGTAACACCCATAAATTATCTAACCAAAGACCCTCATCATTTTTAATCAGTGAATAGTAAGCAATTGGATTTTCTTCAATCTTTGCTATCCATGTTTCATTGGCAAGGATATATTCCTCTGTAATCCCTAATCCTTTTGTTATCCAATGTTGAATCCATGCTTCAGGATAATTCCAATGCCGTTTAGCTGAGATTGCGATTGCTGTCAATGAGTCAGCATCATCTTTTGTAGCACGGATAATTTTCATAAAAATTACTAATTACCAATTACCCTTAATTCTCTCGGCATATCGGATAAACTCTCTGCACCATTTTCTGTAATCACCAAATTATCTTCAATTCTTACACCATTACGACCCGTCAAATAAATACCGGGCTCAACAGTAAATGTCATGCCAACATCTAAGGACATCATATTATCGCCACGCATGTAGGGTGCTTCGTGACTTTCCATGCCAATGCCATGTCCCGTTCGATGCGTAAAATATTTTCCATAGCCGCCTTTTTCAATCACATCACGCGCGGCTTTATCAACATTTGCACAAGGCACATTTGGTTTCGCCGCATTACGCCCTGCTTCATTGGCTTGTTTCACCAATTCATAAATCTTTTTACATTCATCATCCACCTCGCCCACTGCAAATGTGCGCGTCAAATCCGAAATATAACCTTCATACGTCGCGCCCCAATCCACCACCAACAAATCACCTGCTTGAATTTTTCTATCCGTTGGCGAAGCATGTGGATTGGCTGAGTTTGGTCCCGCACACACAATTGGTGGAAAAGGCATTTCAGATTCAGAACCATGCTTCAATAATTGAACAACTAATTCAGATGCGATTTCATTTTCCGTCATCCCAATTTTGATTTGAGGAATCACCGCCTCTAAAGCAGACTGGGCAATTGATACTGCTTTACGCATTTTCTTAACTTCATCTTCGTCTTTTCGCAGACGTAATTCTGCCAATACATCTGTCGCATCGGGATAATCCGCTTCGGGTGCACCGGCTTTGACATGACGAAATTCCATCAATCGTAATTGACGTGGCTCCACGCCAATTTGTTTTCCATCTAAATTTAACGATTGTGCCGCTTGACGAAAGACATCATCCCATGAGTTTGGATTTTCACCATATGCAAAATGTTTAATTTTGTATGGGAATAAATCCACTTTGGGTAATTCAAGTTCGGGTAACACCAAAACAGGTTCTTGATTCGGTGTGACAAATAACACAACAGGTCTTTCCATTAGATGAAAATTTATGCCTGTCAAATATTTCAGGGTAGGACCAGGATTCAGAATAACAGCATCAAGCTTCCCCTTAGTCAATGAAGCGGTGAGTTTGTCGAGGCGTTGTTGAGTCACAAGAGTCTCCTATTAAATTTTAGGTCTATATACAATATCAATTGAGAGGGTAAAAAGTTACTTAACTTTATGTTTTCGTTTTACAAAAAGATATGAAATCCAATCTACAAGCGTTGGGAAGAGTGTAACAAATGTTACAGCGATATTTGCCCACCACGGGATAATCATTTTTCGGCGCGGATATTTTGCAAGTTGAATCACTTTGCTGGCAACATACTCTGAACTCATGTGAACATTAATTTTATTGCGAATTGAACCGTATGCTTCATTACTACCAATGTGTTGACCAAATTCCGTTTTTGCAAAGCCCGGATAAATGCCACTGACTTTGATTCCTAACGGAGCAACTTCACGGCGAATTGAATCAGTAAAAGCGCGCAAACCAAATTTGCTAGCAGAATAACTTGAAATTAATGGTGCAGGAATATAACCTGCTATTGAAATCATATTGATGATATGACCTTCATGACGTGCCAACATGTGCGGCAAAACTGCGCGCGTGACTCGCATGGTGCCAATTAAGTTGACATTGATTAACGTTTCAATATCTCTGTCCATTGAATATTCTTCATACCAACCCACACGACCAATGCCTGCATTGTTGAAAAGAATATCTATCTGACCATATAAATCAATGGCAGAGTTGACCATGTTCTCAACATCATCCGCATTGACAATATCCATCGGAATTGCAATGGCTTCGCCACCTGCATCTTGAATGCGTGAGGCAAGCGTTTGCAAACGGTCAACACGGCGTGCGGCGAGCACAACTTTGCAACCTTCATCGGCAAATAACCAAGCGGCATCTTCGCCAAATCCAGAAGATGCACCTGTGATGAGGACGACTTTATTTTCAAGAGATATAGGGTTGAAGTTCATGTGGGTAATTGTAAAATAAAAATGCAAAACACAACATGACAAATATGTTTTGCATTTGTTATTTATGTCACCCTGAGCGTAGCGAAGGGTCTCGAAATCTTGTTATTTTTTCAACTACCCTCTCCAGAATTCTTTCCAAGATTTTTTTGATAGTACAGCACGAGGATGTCTTTTTATATATTCAGTGGGCATAAACTCATCTGGTAGTTCACAATCAAAATCTAAAATATCATCCCAACCCAACAAGAAAAGTTCTTTAACTAAATTTTCATATTCTGTTCTTATCTCTTCTCGTCTATTGGGATTACCTCTCCACTCCATAGCAAGGTAACATAATTTCTTTTCTAATTCACTAATTTTATTTTCTTGAGTCATTCTTAGTCTTCGTCTTGCGAATCCTTCTTTTTAACTTTCGGTGGTTCCATCACAGGATGTTTCGCAAGAGCAATATCTAAAACATCATCCATGTGTTTGACCGGGATAATTTTCAATTCCGATTTTGCAGTCTTCGGTAAATCCACCAAGTCCTTGAGATTCTTTTCGGGCAATAAAACAGTTTTCAGTCCAGCACGATGCGCGGCGAGAACTTTTTCACGCACACCACCAATTGGAAGCACGCGTCCACGCAATGTAATTTCACCTGTCATGCCCACATTTTTTGAAACAGGTCTGCCAGTCAGAGCAGATGTAATCGCAGTCGCCATCGTAATCCCAGCCGATGGACCATCTTTGGGAATGCCACCTTCGGGCATGTGAATGTGAATATCAAAACGTTCAAAGATTTCCATATCAATTTTCAATTGAGCCGCACGAGACTTAATATACGTCATTGCGGCTTGGGCAGATTCTTGCATCACCTCACCCATTTGCCCCGTCATTTGCAAACCACCTTTACCTTCAAAGATAGCAACTTCAACCGCCATAATTTCGCCACCAGTTTCCGTCCACGCCAAACTCGTCGCCACACCCACTTCATCCGCGCGTTCTGCTTCCGATGGGAAGACCTGTTGCGGACCTAATAATTTTTCGATGATGTCAGCAGAAATCACAGCGGGATATTTTTTCGCTTCGGCTTTCAGACGGGCAACCTTGCGACAAACGCGGTTAATTTCTCTTTCCAGCCCACGCACACCGGCTTCGTATGTATATTCACGGATAATTTTTTGTAATGCCGCGGGTTCAAAAGTTAATTTTAATTCTTCAATTCCATTTTCTTCTATCTGACGTGGAATCAAATAGCGGTTTGCAATTTCCAATTTTTCTTCTTCAATGTACCCGGGGAATTCAATTACTTCCATGCGGTCTAACAATGGCGCAGGAATTGTAGAAAGTGAATTCGCAGTCGTCACAAACATGACTTTGGATAAATCAAACGGCAATTCCAAATAATGGTCACTAAAAGCATTATTTTGTTCAGGGTCTAATACTTCCAACATGGCAGAGGCAGGGTCACCACGAAAATCGGAATACAGTTTATCAATCTCATCTAACATAAATAACGGATTCGATGTTCCAGCGCGTTTCATCGTTTGCACAATTCTGCCGGGCAATGCGCCGATATATGTTCTGCGATGACCGCGAATTTCTGCTTCATCA
>DQGV01000294.1 GCA_003524705.1 Anaerolineae bacterium
GCGGCGGAATGAAGCAAATTTAACGGAAGTAAATCTAGCCCTGGGTCGCCTCTGCCGAGGTCTATAAAATTTTCTGGAACTTGGATTTGTGCAGTTTGTAATTTCATGGGCAAAATTTTACTTGAATATTCTTTTTTCATCCTTTGTTATAATCTACTTACAATAAATAACCTCAGGAGAGATACATGCCCAAAAAGAAGGGTTCTGTTGCACTTCCCCTCGAGAAAGAAGAAATACTAAAAGATTATCGCCTGGCGTATCAATCGCGTCAGGCAAGCATCATAGGGCGGAGAGAAGTTTTAAGCGGCAAAGCAAAATTTGGAATTTTCGGCGATGGAAAAGAAATCGCCCAACTCGCCATAGCACGAGCCTTTAAAAAAGGTGATTGGCGTTCTGGATATTATCGTGACCAAACTTGGATGTTCATGTTGGAATCAATGAGCATTCAAGAATTTTTTGCACAGCTGTATGCACATGCAGATGTCACCTATGACCCAGCCAGTGCAGGCAGACAAATGAATTCACATTTCGCCACGCGGCTTTTATATCCCAATGGTTCGTGGCGACCACAAACTCAACTTTACAACACAACTTCAGATATTTCTCCAACAGGCGCGCAAATGCCACGCAGTGTTGGGCTTGCGTATGCTTCGGTTTTATATCGCAACCTCAAAGAATTACAAAACGAAAAAGATTTTTCAAACAATGGTGATGAAGTTACATTTGTCAGCATCGGCAACGCATCTACGGCTGAAGGTTTGTTTTGGGAATCAGTCAATGCAATTGGTGTATTGAAAGCACCTGCTGTCATTTCAATTTATGATGATGGTTATGGAATTTCTGTTTCCAATGAATATCAAATGACCAAAGGCAATGTTGGCAAGTTATTAAAAGGCTTCGAACGCGAAAATGATTCGGGTTTCAATTTGTATTCTGTGCCTGCATGGGACTATCCCGCACTCGTTGAAACGTATCAAAACGCAACAGATGCCGCGCGTGAACATCATATCCCTGCTTTGGTGCATGTCACTGATGTGACTCAACCACAAGGTCATTCAACATCAGGAAGTCACGAAAGATATAAATCTGCCGAGCGACTCAAGTGGGAAGAAGAATTTGATGGACTCAAAAAGATGCGTGAGTGGATGATTAGTGAACGCCTCTTTACTTCGGGGGAACTTGATTCAGCAGAAAAAGCAGATTACGAACTTGTAGAAGGATTCCGCAAAGCGGCGTGGGATGCGTATCTCTCCCCTATTACAGAAGAGCGCAATCAACTCATGGATATGATTGATGAAATCGCAACATCATCCAAACATGCGTCAGAGTTGCGAATGTTGAAAAATAGGCTATCAAATATCCCGTCGTATACGAGGCGGGATGTTCACGTCTTTGCGCATGAAGCGTTAAGAATCCTACATGATGAGTCACATCCAAGCAAACAAATTTTATCCGCATGGAAATTTGAACAAGAAAAAATAAATGAAGATAGATACGGTTCACATTTATATTCGGGAACCGCGTTGAAGATAGATGAAGTAAAACCTGTGTATTCAGATTCTTCGCCAACCATGTTTGGTTTTGAAGTGGTCAATGCCGCGTTTGATAAAGCATTGGCGCGTGAGCCACGTTTGATTGCATTTGGTGAAGATGTTGGGAAACTAGGCGATGTGAATCAAGGTTTCAAAGGCATGCAAGAAAAATATGGTGAGTTGCGAGTCACCGATACTGGCATTCGTGAAACAACAATTTTAGGTCAGGCAATTGGCATGGCATTGCGTGGACTTCGTCCCATCGCTGAGATTCAATATCTTGATTATGTTTTGTATGCCATCCAAACGATGAGTGATGATCTTGCTACTTTACATTGGCGCACAGCAGGCGGACAAAAATCACCAGTGATTATTCGCACACGCGGCCATAGACTCGAAGGTGTTTGGCACGCAGGCTCGCCGATGTCTGGTTTATTAAATTTAATTCGTGGTATGTATTTGTTAGTTCCGCGTGATATGACTCGCGCCGCAGGTTTTTATAATACTTTGTTGAAAGCCGATGAACCTGCGATTGTTGTGGAAGTTTTGAATGGGTATCGCGTCAAAGAACGCTTGCCTGAAAATATTGGCGAGATTACTGTTCCATTGGGCGTGCCTGAAATTATTCGTGAAGGTAAAGATGTAACCATTGTCACCTACGGTGCGTGTTGCCGTATTGTTCTAGATGCAGCTGACAAATTATCAAAAGTTGGGATTGATGTTGAAGTGATTGATGTTCAATCATTGATGCCGTTTGATATTCATCATCAGATTGTAGAGTCATTGAAGAAAACAAATCGCATCTTATTTGTGGATGAAGATGTGCCAGGTGGTACAACGGCTTATATGATGCAAGAAGTCATCGAAAAACAAGGCGGCTATTTCCATTTGGATTCCCCTGCAAAGACTCTTTCTGCAAAAGCCCACCGCCCTGCTTATGGAAGTGATGGCGATTATTGGTCTAAGCCAAATGCTGAAACAGTGTTTGATGCTATTTATGAAATCATGCATGAAGTAGATCCTTCGGCGTATCCGTCAATTGGTTGATAGTTGGTAGTTGACGGTTGATAGCGAGGAATTATGGAAAAAGAGAAAGTTGCCGCAAGAAATTATCGCGAGTTAATTGTTTGGCAAGAAGCAATAAAAATTGCTAAACAGGTTTATGAATTAACGGGTAAATTTCCAAAGCAAGAAATTTACGCATTAGCAGACCAACTTCGTCGTGCGGCAGTTTCAGTTCCATCCAATATTGCAGAAGGTCAGGCAAGAAAATCGCCTGGTGATTTCAAGAGATTTTTACATATTGCACTTGGCTCGCTAGCAGAAGTGGATACACAATTAGTTTTAGCCCAAGAGTTTGGATATTTGAGAAAAGAAGATATTGACCCAATGGATGAGCAGATTCAAAATTTGCGTAAAAAACTTTATGCATTAATCAATACACTGCCATCAACTACCAACCGATAACAACCAACTGGAGAGAAAATGGCGACAAAAGTATTTGTACCTAGATTAGGCGAAGGTGTAGATGAAGTCACTGTGACAAAATGGCTCAAGCAAGAAGGTGACTCGATTAAAGAGTTAGAGCCTTTGCTTGAAGTTAATACAGATAAAGTAGATACTGAAATTCCTGCACCTGCTTCGGGCGTGGTTTTGAAAATTATTGCGCAAGAAGGTCAGGTTGGGAAAGTTGGTGAGTTGCTTGCAATTATTGGTATGGCTGGGGAATCAGTTGATAGTTCACTGTTGACAGTTGATAGCAAAAAAGAAGAAAAAACTGAAAACCCGAAATCGATTCAATCATCACAACCAACCACCAACTATCAACAACCAACTACGAACAAAGAAATAGGTTTCATCTCTCCCGTCGTAGCAAAAGTTGCGGCTGAGCATGGAATCAATTTGAGTCAAGTACAAGGCACGGGATTGAATGGAAGAATTACGAAGAATGATGTACTTGCGTTTGTCGGGAATCGAGAATCGGGAGTTGTATCTTCTACCAAACCTGCCACCATCCAACCTTCAAACCTTCAACCTGGAACTTTAATTAAACATTCCGTCATTCGCAAATCCATTGCACAGCACATGGTTGAATCAAAACATACATCGCCGCATGTGTTGACTGTGATGGAAGCAGATTTGAGCAAAGTCACCAAACATCGTTCTGCAAACAAAGCACAATTTGAACGTGATGGAGTCAACCTCACATTCACTGCATATTTTATGTCCGCAATTGTGGCTGGTTTGAAAGCATTTCCAATTGTCAACTCTTCTTGGAGTGATGAAGGTGTATTGGTTCATAAAAATGTAAATCTAGGCATGGCAGTTTCATTGGGTGAAGACGGCTTGATTGTGCCTGTCATCAAGAACGCAGATGATTTATCTTTGCTGGCAATGGCGCGGGCTGTCAATGATTTGGCGAATCGTGCAAGAAATAAAAAATTACAACCTGATGATGTCAAAGGTGGGACGTTTACTTTAACCAATCATGGCACAAGTGGTTCATTGTTTGCATTTCCTGTGATTAATCAACCACAATCTGGGATTTTAGGAATCGGTGCCATGCAAAAACGAGTCGTGGTAATAGACGATGCGATTGCGATTCGCCCAATGGTGTATCTGTCATTTGTGTTTGACCATCGCATTTTGGATGGTGCATCTGCTGATTGGTTCTTGGCAAAAGTTAAAGAAACTTTGGAAAATTGGAGTTAACAAATGAGTGAACATAAAGACCATGCAAGTGTAAAAATTCATCCGCCAGTATTAACTTTTATTTTCATCTTCCTTGCTTATTTAGCAAATTGGTTAATTCCACTTCAATTTTCTATGCAGTGGTTGAGATATCTTGGGTTTGGTATCGCAATTATCGGTTTTCTCCTACCATTTTTTGCAATTCGAGAATTTATGAAAGCAAAGACAACCGTCAACCCGCATGGTTCTGTGAGTAATATTATTTCATCGGGAATTTTCCAATTCACACGCAACCCAATTTATGTGGGTTTTGTTTTAATGTCAATTGGTTTTCCTATGTATTCAGGTACATATTGGGGTTT
>DQGV01000009.1 GCA_003524705.1 Anaerolineae bacterium
AGTTTGCGTGTGATGGCAAATTCGTCATTGCCGTGGAGGAAAAAAATGTTTGGCATTTGAATTGAAAGAAGAAAGATGAAAGACGGTGGTCGAGTAGGTTGAGGCGATAGCCGAAACCGTATCGAGACCACAATTTATTTTGTAATTACTCGATGCACACCTTTGCGGACGTAGATAATATCCACAATTTGTAAATTACCAAGACGTGCTTCTGTAGTCACACGTTTTTGTAGCCACGGTCCGAGTGGTCTGCTCATGTTAAAACCTACAAGTCCCAAAATTAATGCAAATGGAATCAACATGAATCGCCAAAGGGTAGATTTTGTTCCACGAAGTGGCAACCAAGCAAACCCTGCGGAAAGAAGCGCAGTCGTTGCTAAATTTGTTCCACAGCCGGGATGAATCGCTAAATCATGTTCGCCGGAGTTTAATCGCGTATGTGCTTCGGTCACACATTCCCAAACATCTTGCGTGTTTAAATCTCCGAGCAAATAAAAACCTGTTGGGTTGGAATGACCCGCCATGCGCTGGGTTGGATGTTTGTGCGAAAGCAAATGAATGCTGGCATGTTCAAGCGCATGATTGCGTCGCGTTTCTAGAATGAGTGGTAAATCAAGAATCATTTTTAATTCCTTTTACACTACTGCATAAATTTGTTCAAGCATTTTTGCAAACTCACCCGATGGACGCGGTTTGAGAATTTCTTTTCTTTCATCGCGTGTGAGTGAGTGCATGAGTAAATATTGCACAGCATATTTTCTGAACAAACGCGAGCCGTCTTCATCACCATAAAATTCAACACAACGTGCCAAATGTTTATGAATTAAGTCTTGCATCATTTGTGGTGATACATCTTCGCGGTCAATGCGAGAAAAAATCCAAGGATTTGCAATCGCACCACGACCAATCATCACAGCATCTGCCTTTGTATGATTTTTCATTCGGTCAATGTCCGCGACTCTTTTTATATCACCGCTTCCAATGACTGGAATTTTTACTGTTGACTTAACCTCAGCCACTGCATCCCAATTGGCTTGACCAGCATAGCGTTGTTCTTTGGTGCGACCATGAATTGCAATTAATGAGCCGCCTTCTTCTTCGACAATTCTTGCAATCAGTTTATAGTTTTTATTTTTATCCCAGCCCAAGCGAATCTTTCCAGTGACTGGAACTTTTAAATTCTTTACAAGTTTTCTAAAAGTTCTTGCAATCGTCAATGGAGAAGGCATCATGCCCACACCTGCACCTCGGTCAGCAATTGTTTTAGCAGGACAACCCATGTTCAAATCAATGATGTCTGGATTTGATTTTTCAATTTGTAACGCGGCTTTGAGAATCAAATCTGGGTCTTCACCATAGATTTGAAATGTCATCGGTCTTTCAGGTTCTTTGAAAAATAATCGCTTGGCAGGTTCTTTTGACTTGCTAAGAATTTTTTCTACTTTTACAAATTCGGTGTAACTCATTGCCGAGCCGAGTTCACGGCAAATCGAACGGAAGGGCCAGTCTGAATAGCCGTCCATAGGTGCGAGTATAGTATCCCCGTAGATGGGGATGTTTTTGATGTAGAAGTTAGGTGTCTTGCTCTCGGTCATAGGTTGCAAAGTATAACAAATTTTATTTTTGCTTTCTTTAGTATAATTAATGATACATGAGGAGGAACTTTTGTCATGCCAGAAAATGATATTGAAACTGCCTCTCGTCTAATAAATGAAAAAAAATATCTCGAAGCTCGTCCAATTTTAGAAAATTTTATCAAGGCTCTTCCGATCTATATTCCAGCATGGAAATTGTACGCTGAGACTTGGCAGAATGTTGAAGACCGTAAACGTGTTTGGGGATATTGCCTAAAAATAAACCCTAATAATCTAGAAGTGAAACAAGCACTTGCTGATTTAAATCAAAAAGCATTTCCCCAAAAACAAGCCTTTCAAGAAGAACGACCTCGAAAAAAACCTAGAAGCTTTTTGTTTATTTCTTTTTCAATTCTTTCCATTTTATGTATCGTGGCTATCATAATAGGAACAATAAATATAGCTTTAGCACAACCAATAGACCCTGCACCATACTTATATACTCAACCAGTAGAATATTATTTATACGTTCCCAAAGATTATTCAGACGAAAAGATATGGCCCCTATTTGTAGGCATTCATGGTTCTGGTGGCACAGGTTTAGAATGTTGGAATCTATGGCAAGCCTATGCAGAAAAGGAAGGATTTGTTCTTCTATGCCCAACCATTCCGGGTGATGCTGGTGGATATTATTCAGATGTAGGGGAAAGAGTTGTGTGGAGTGCCGTTGAACAGGTTCGAAAAGATTATCTTGTTAGTTCAAAGATGTTTTTTGCAGGTTTTTCAGCAGGTGCTTATTTCGTTCAAATTTTCGCGTCTCATTATCCTAATTCAGTTAGTGGGTTAGCAATTCTTTCAACTGGATATTATGTAACAAATTTTCAGTCTAGGATTCCTATTTTATTAGTTATTGGCGGAGCAGATAATTCTGAATCTTTACAAGCAAATGAAAAATTATTCATATTTTTACAAAACAACGGATTTGATGTTGAGCTTCATGTTTTACCCGGAGTTGGACATTGGGTTGCGAATAAAGCCAAAGAATTAACAATTGAATTATTTCGAAAAACAATTCGAAAATAAAAGAGTGTGGAAAAACCACACTCTTTTTACTTACGCAGGTTGCTTCTTCAACAACTCCAGATAATGCTTTCTAAACTTGCTCACCTTCGGTGAAATCACTGCCATACAATAGGGTTGGAATTTATTATTGACATAATATTCTTGATGATAATTTTCCGCGATATAAAAATCTTTAATCGCTTCCACTTCAGTCACAATTGGGTTATCAAAAATCTTTTGTGCAGTCAATTCCTTAATTAAATTTTCTGCAATTTCTTTTTGTTCTGGCGTGTGATAATAAATCCCTGAGCGGTATTGTGTTCCCACATCCGCGCCTTGACGATTCAAAGTGGTTGGGTCGTGAATCCCAAAAAATACATTCAAAATATCACGCACAGAAATCACATTCGGGTCAAATTTAATTTGCACCACTTCGGCATGACCCGTCAAGCCTGTGCAAACATCTTTATAAGATGGATTTGGCACATTGCCATTTGAATAACCCGAATCTACAGACAATACACCCTTCACTTCATCATAGACCGCTTCCAAACACCAAAAACATCCGCCCGCTAAAGTAATCGTTTCATAATTTGTGTTCATAATAATTTCTCCTTCTACAAAGTAAGACGCAGTGTAATTGATAAATATCCTTAAGAAAAGATAATAATTCTTAAATAAAAAACATCGCCTCTCGACGACGTTTTGGCTTGTTACCTCATCCCTGAGACAGTTATCAACCCATTGACCACGTTGACATTCATCATTTGTAGCCCGGGCAATTGTTCATTAATGTTTTCGGCGATTAATTCATTTATCCATGCCTGCATTTGACTGAGCAAAAAGTCTGGCACCACTTGCGTACCAACCTGCATTGACTCAATTTCAAAATACGGTAATTGATTCGCATCTATGCTTATTTCACCAACAATTAATGCAGACGTAGAATTTTCACTGCCTTTCACCATACCCCAAATTTGTACTTGACCATTGCGTAAGAATACTTGCACATCACTTAATGGTAAATCTGGGTTTTCTTGTAATTCCATCACCAACCAAGAAGTGATTTGTTGTTCAGTAATCGTAATAGAAGAAAGCGAACCCGGTTGCGGCAGAGCATTTTCGATAATCGCTTTTGCTTCAATGCCGGCTTGCTCAGAGACCATAATCTCACTGCCTGGTCTTTCAGGTGCACCATCCATGCCGTTTTCGGCATTTTCTACAGCCAAGCCAATCAAAGCATTCACCAACTGCAAATATTGCGGATATTTCTGATTCACTTCTTCTAATGTTTGTGGGGCAATATTTTCTGCAAGTGGATTGGCGGAAATCGTCGGGGTAGCCAGCGGAAGAATTTTTGCAAGTTGCGAGTTGGGATTATTCCGCGCCATAACCAATGTGGTTGCACCAAATAAAGCGACTACAAAAACTGTAATCAAAACCCCGCGTAATTTACTTGAATACGAATTTTGATTTGTTTGGAATGGTGTTGTATTTTGTCTCTTTGGTAATGGCAATGTCGGGCTAGCAGAGTTAACTCTTGCTAAACCGATTTTTGCTTCATTGTTATTTGGATTAATTTTCAACACACGCTGAAAACATTCTGTCTTACGTTCTTTTTCTTCCGCAATTTTTGACATCAACATCCAAGCCGCTTCATCATTCGGGTAAGCGGAGAGGAATTCTGTCAAATATTTTTTTGCCAGTACACGGTTTCCGCGCTGGAAGGTATAGTCTGCTTGTTTAAATAATTCTTGTTTATTCATTAAGGGGATTTATTTGTAGGGGCGAGGCAAAGTGCCACAAAGTGGTATGCCTCGCCCCTACATTTTTACAAACTCGGTTCTGCTAACTTTTCTTGGTCTTTTTCGAGCACGATTTCGCCATCATCATTGACGTTAATATCAATCGCGTCACCATTGGCGAATTCGCCCGACAGCAATTTATCAGATAGCGGGTCTTCCACTTTTTGTTGAATCACACGGCGTAATGGACGTGCGCCAAACTCAGCATCATAGCCTTGTTCTGCAAGGGATGATAATGCTTCAGGTGAAGCAACCAATTCAAGGTCATGTTCTTTGAGGCGTTCTGCTACTTTGGCTAATTCCAAAGAAACAATCTTTTGAATATCTTCTTTATTCAATGCGCGGAAGATAATGGTTGCATCCATACGATTGATAAACTCAGGGCGGAAAGCACGTTTGAGCGATTCGTTTAATTTCTTACGCATATCATCGTAAGAAAGTTTTTCTTCGGCGGCTTCGTCACGTTTGAGTGCAAAGCCTAATGAAGTTTGTTTCTTGATGACATCCGCGCCGATATTTGAAGTCATGACGATAATCGCATTGCG
>DQGV01000091.1 GCA_003524705.1 Anaerolineae bacterium
GAAACAAATCAAGGCGTAGAAACTCCGCTGACGACGAGTCACCAAGCTGGGTCGAGTCTAGATGCGTTTGTTTACTTAACAGGATTCACTCGAGGCTTGAGTCCAGCCTCATTAACGTGGGATATTCCAAATCAAGAAAATTATCAAAACTTTGATAATGAATTTCATGGACCGATGCGTTTACGAACTGCTTTATTAAATGATTATCAAGTGCCTGTAGAAATTTTAAAAAATCAAATGGGTGTTGAAAATATTTTGGATATTACGCAATCGTTTGGTATTGATGTAAATGATGATGTTTCATTGATTGATTTAGCAAGTGTGTATGGTGTCTTTGCGACTCAAGGTGTGCATTTCGGTCAGCAATTGGATAATGAATTTATGCCTGTCAGTGTGTTGCGTGTGGAAGGTGTAGATAAATCTGTGATGTTGGATTGGTCAATTCCGCAAGCGCAAACTGTGATTACACCTGCTATGTCTTATGTGATGACGCATGTTTTGAGTGATGATGTGGAACGCGCCACTGCATTTGATGTGAATAGACCTGTGGGTATAAAAGTTGGGCAAACGTTTGATGCACAAGAGGCTTGGGTGGTTGGTTATACACCTTATTATGTTGTTGCCACATGGACAGGTGTAAGAAATGAAAATGATTTAATCACGCCGCGTTTTCCTGCAGTGTTATGGAATGCGTTGATGCAAACTGCTTCGCAAAACAAACCAGCAGATGGTTGGTCTGCGCCATTGGGTGTTTCAACAATTACAGTTTGTGACCCTTCGGGTTTATTGCCCACGCGTGAATGTCCAAATTTAGTCAGTGAAGTTTTTTTGAATGGCAGTGAACCCACTCAGGCAGATAATTTGTATCGCGAATTTTCAATCAATCGTGAAACAGGTTTACTCGCAACTGTATTTACGCCACCAGAATTAATTGATAATCGAATTTATTTGGTATATCCAGATGATGCACGAGAATGGGCACAAAGCGCAGGCATAGATATTCCACCTACATCGTATGATGCCATTCAAGCACCGCCTGTCAATCCGAATGTCAATATCACATTCCCTGCTTTATTTGCAGATGTGAATGGCGTTGTACAAATCATCGGCACCGCTTCGGGTGAAAATTTTGTTTCGTATCGTGTGCAAGTTGGCAAGGGATTAAATCCGCAAGAGTGGATTCAATTAGGTGGCGATAATACAACTCCAGTGGAAGGAAATATTTTGGCAGAATGGGATACGGCTGGATTAAGTGGTTTGTATGCTGTACAGTTAATTGTGATCAGAAATGACCAAGTGATTGATACTGCTGTGATTCAAGTGACTATTAATGAATAGCTTTGCTAAATTTGAAATTAAAATTGTAGGGAATTTTTCAAGGACGGGTATAATTATTTCAAGAGGTGTGCTATGACTGATTTAGAGCAAACGATTATGCTTGAACTTTCAACATTGCCTGAAACTCGCCGTGCAGATGTATTGGCGTTTATTCGTTACTTAAAGTTAAGCATCCCAACTGACCAAAAAGAACTAGAAGAGCGATTTGATAAAGCCTTACAATCTATTCGCGCGCGTGCCAAAGAGATGAATATCACCGATGAAGATATTGAAAATGAAATTCGGGCAGTGCGCGAGGGAAAATAATGCGTGTTGTGCTTGATACAAATATTTTTATTTCTGCTGTCTTGGGTGGCAAAGTAGGCATTATCATAGATGAATGGAAAGCAGGAAAGTTCACCTTGGTTGTAACAGATGAAATAGCCCATGAATATTTAGATGTGATTAATCGTCCTAAATTCAAAATACCTGAAATAGAAATTGTTTCAGTGACCGATTATCTTTTGCGGACCGCTGAGTTTGTAACCTCAGAAGAAAAGATTAATGTCATTGTGGCTGATGTGACAGACAATAAATTTCTTGAAGCGGCTGTGGCTGGAAAAGTGAAATATATTGTCAGTGGTGATAAACATTTATTGGAGATAGAATCTTTTAGAGGGATTTCTATTATTAAGGCTAACGAATTTATTGATTTGTTGAAATAACAATATATAATTTCCTTATTCAAGGAGAATGAGCAATGACAGACAAACTTAAAATCACAAAAACAGACGGGGAAGTTCCCGTTTTGCATGTTGCTGGTCACTTAGATGGCGAAACCGAAAACATGTTGGTGACAGAGGCAACCGCATTATTTAACGACGGCAAAAAGAATCTTATCCTTGAATTGAGTCAAGTGGATATGATTAGTAGCGCTGGCTTACGCGCTATTCATGTGATTTACAAAATGTTCACGCAACATCCAGACACTGAAAAATGGCAAAGTGAACATGCGGGTGAAACTTTCAAATCCCCATTTATGAAACTTGCCCAACCTTCATCACAAGTGCATTATGTATTAAGTATGGCTGGCTTTTTGCAGAATATTTATATTTATCCGAGTTTACAAGAAGCGATTGAGTCTTTTAAGATTTAATTATTGATTATTTATAGCTATTTGTTTCAAATTCTCTTTTCTTTTAGAATTTCTTTTCATAATAATTGAAAAGATCAAAATAGCAAATAAAAACCCACTGCAAGTAGAAATGGGAACGAAATAGAAAATTGCATTGAAGAGGTCATTAATATA
>DQGV01000439.1 GCA_003524705.1 Anaerolineae bacterium
ATCATGTGAGAACAAAACCAAATCTGCTAAATAGCCTGCTTTGATTTTTCCTTTTTCATGTTCCATAAATTCTGCGTAGGCGGCATCACAGGTATAACCTAAAATCACTTCTTCTAAAGTCAAATTTTGATTTGGGTTACTTTCATCCCATAATTCACGATTCAAAGCGGCATTGATGTTAATCATCGGGTCAAATGGAGCCACCGTCCAGTCACTGCCGAATGCTAAATGTGCTCCAGCATTTTTGATCGTGCGCCATGCAAAAGACAATGCCCAACGTTGAGCACCAACTCGAAGGGGCCACACATCTGTCCCGTCGTTTTGAAGCGGAGCATGACTCGTTTGCATCGAAGCAATGACTTCCAAATCTTTAAATCTATGCAAATCATCAGGATGAATCACTTCGATATGCTCGACACGATGACGACTATCACGCTTCCCATTTGATTTTTGAATGGCTTCATAACCATCAAGCGTTCGCCTCACTGCACCATCGCCACAACAATGGACAAAAATTTGCAGTCCCAATTCATCACAAGTTTTCGCCATGCGCGTGAAATGCTCGAGCGAATAAATGCCATCAGGTTTTGCATTTGGGTTATCCGCATACGGTTCGAAATTTAAAGCGGTGTACGATTCCCAAACACCATCCATAAAAAATTTTGCCGCGCCGCCACGCACATACTCACCTTGAATTTTTTTCATCTCAACAGCTTCACTTAACATCTCTTCAGTTGTATTGGGTTCAACACTGAAAGGCACATACACGCGCAAAGTCATTTCGTTTGAATCTTCTAACGCGGCATAAGTTAATAAATCTTTCATATCGCCATTCATGTTGTGGATGCTTGTAATTCCACTGGCGTTAATTTTTTGAATCACCATTTTCAATAACTCGCGCTTGCGAGCATCATCAGGCTCAGGGATTAAATCCGCCACTAGACTCATTGCCGTTTCACGCAATTCACCTGTAGCCAAGCCAGTTTCATCGCGGACAATTTCACCGACGCCACTCGCTTCAATTCCTGACTTCAAAATGCCAGCCATTTCCAATGCTTTTGTATTCGCCCAAGAAGTGTGGCCATCATAAGCATTGATGTAAATCGGTCTATCGGAAATAATTTTATCTAACTCTTGACGGGTAGAGACAACTCCATATTTGATGCCACGTCCATCAACCCATTCAGTTGTTTTGTTTTTATTTGCGTAATCTAAAAGAATTTCTTTTAATTCATTTTTATTCGTGACATCATAAAGCTGTGCACTTCCCGCCCAAATCGAACCTGATAATAGATGAAAATGTGAGTCAATAAAGCCTGCGGTTAAGGTTTGACCTTTTGCGTCAATAACTTTTGTATTGCTTTCAGTAAATCGCTTTGCATCTTCATTTGTTCCTACAAACTCAATTCGATTTCCTTTGATTGCAACCGCTTCCGCCCAAGGACTTTCTTTGTCACTTGTAAATACTTTTGCATTGAGTATTACTATGTCTGCCATTGAAGTTTCCTTAAGTATGAAAAATTTTGTCAACTATAAATGAAAGCATGTGAGCAGGCAAGTAGGGACACAGCGTGGTGCTTGAGGTACTAAAGAGTTCCACGAAACCCGCTGTGTCCTTACAATTTCACTCTAAAATCTATCGTTTATAATGAATGACTATGACCAAGCAAAAAGTTGTCGTCGCCATGTCCGGCGGCGTGGATTCTTCTGTTGCGGCGGCTTTGCTCAAAGAGCAAGGTTATGATGTGACCGGTATGATGCTCCGCTTGTGGAGTGAGCCGGGCAAGGAAGATACAAATCGTTGTTGTACACCTGACTCCATGGCGCAAGCTCGTCGTGTAGCAGGGATTTTAGATATTCCATTTTATGTCATTGATGCCAAAGATGTTTTTCGAGAAACGGTCGTTGAATATTTTTTAAGTGGCTACGCTCATGGCGAAACGCCAAATCCGTGTTTGGTTTGTAATCAAAAAATTCGTTGGACGTTTTTGCTAAATCATGCACTTGCGCTTGGTGCAGAATTTATGGCGACAGGTCATTATGTAAGAATTCGTGATTCAGAAAATGGTCAAAAAGAATTGCTTCGAGCAGTTGACCATTCCAAAGACCAGTCTTATGTTTTACATGTCTTGAAGCAAGAACAATTGAAACATGCTTTGTTTCCAGTGGGTGATTATCCCAAACCTGAGATCCGCGCCATTGCTGATAAGTTTGGTTTACCAACTGCCTCACGGAAAGATTCACAAGATTTATGCTTTTTGGCTGGTGAAGATTATCGTAATTTCTTACAACGCAATGCCGCAGAGATTCTCACGCCGGGTGAAATTGTCACACCTGATGGAAATGTGATTGGTCAACATAATGGATTGGCAAACTATACAATTGGTCAACGCAAGGGATTGAATGTTCAATCCGCGGTGCCGTTGTACGTGATGAACAAAAATGCTTCCAACAATACATTGATAGTTGCTACACAAGAACAACTTGGGATTACTGATTTAACCGTTCGTGATGTCAACTGGTCAAGTGGGAATGCTCCGCAAGAATCATTTTATGCGGATGTAAAAATTCGTTACACAGCCAAAGAAGTCAAAGCGTGGGTGACTGTTGAAGAGAATAATCAAGTTTCAATTAAGTTTGACGCGCCTGTACGCGATGCAACGGCTGGTCAAGCCGCAGTGTTTTATCAAGATGATGTTTTAATCGGTGGTGGAATCATCGTTTAGTGTTTTGCGTGTAGTCAATTAACTCTCATTTATGAATATCATGTTTTCAAAACTAAAAATATTCATCTTAATAAGCATAACAACTTTAAGTTGTTCGAAATCATCTATACCTTTAACTGAAACAAACCCTACAGTTGATTTATCTCCAATTCCAAATACTCCTACAGTAATAATTCCAATTCCATCAGATGCAGAATCAAAAGAAGTGGCTCTAAACCTGTTAAAAAATAATGGAGATTGTGATTTACCTTGTATATGGGGATTAACACCTGGAATTACCACTTCGGTGGAAAGGCAAAAAATATTGGCTTCATATGGTGAATTTTCAGACCCTGATTTTGCGATGTCAGGGTCTGGCTCAGACTTATCGGAAAACCCAGGCGGTTTTGGTATTGGACTTACCAAGGAGCAAGTAGAAATCTTTGTAGGTTTAAATTATTATGAAACAGAGAACCATATTGAAATCCTAACTCTGGTATCAGGTGCACAACAAGACCAAAAATATGTTTATGGAAACATTAGTTATTCAAGCTTATTGGAATATTACACCCTTCCGCAACTACTCACTACTTATGGCGTGCCATCTGATGTACTGGTACTCGCTTTTCCTTATAATGTCTTTAGTAAAGCAGATTACGAACCATTTAGCCTTGTGGTGATTTACTCAGACTTAGGAATAATGGCAGAATACATCTCTCCTACAGAATGGATTGGTGAAATGGTGGAATTACCTACGCCTGGCTTATCAGTTGGTGAAATTGCTCGCGGATGCCCAAGTCAGAGCCGTATAACTATAAGAACTTGGGATGTGAAAATGAATATTCTGATTAAGAAGATTGCTTCAATTGCGGCTGGTGAAGGAATCAGCGAGACGGCATATGATTATTTCTTGCCGATTCAAGATGCGACTTTCATGTCAGTAGATGATTTTTATAACACTTTCAAAGAACCAAATAATGAGCAGTGTATTGAACTATCTTCTCGTTTTTGGATGCCGTAAGTGAAGAGATATTCTTTTACTGTATACTATAGATATATAAACTGTTGTCTTAAAACGGAGTCAAAATGACCTATCGAATTGAATCACTCATGTCTGCTCGTTTGTTTGTTGTGCCACAATATGCCGAAGAACGAATTTATTTTCTAAGCAATCTGACAGGGCATTTGAGTTTGTATGCTATGTTTTATGGTGGCAGTGTGCCAGAGCCATTGTTGCCGCCCAATATTGCTTTGCAAAATCCGCATCTCATTGGTGGACATTCTTTTTATGTCTTTCCAAAGTTAAATAAAATTTTGGTGATGATTGATAAAGACGGTGATGAAAATTATCAACCCAATTTAATTTCTTTAGACGGTGGTTTCCCTGAACCTGCTTTCAATAATTTTTTTGAAAAATATCGTGTGCATCTTGGCGAATGTGACCGCGAAAAAGGTCTCGTCTATTTGCAAGCTGAACGCCGCGATAAGCCCATGCAAGAAACGTATCTTGGTGATTTGAAAACTGGTAAGTTAACTAAAATTGCCGAGAGTGAATGGGGCTATGGTGTTGCGGCACACTCTAAAAATCACAAACAACTTTTAATTGGAACAGGTTATTCAGTCGGTGATTCTGTTTTTTATTTATGGTCAAATGGCAAAATGAATTTGCTATATGGCAAACCAATTGAAAATCGCAAACAAGGTGAGCAAGTTCCATTGAATGGTTTGGGTGCTGGCGTATTTTCTCCAAGCGAAAAAGGTGCCATTGTCACCACTTCTATTTTTGCAGATACGTATAGTTTGGGTTATATCAATTTCAAAAAGCCTGGCGAACTTTTGCCTGTTCAATTGAAAGGCATTGTTCATAAAGGCATGGGTGAAATGGAAAATGTTGTTCATCTAAAAGATAATCGCTATCTCGTCACGTTCAACATTGATGGTTGTTCTTGGGCTTATGAAGGCATCTTTGATGAAAAGAAATTAACCATGAATCTTAAATATGTTTTGGTCGGTCGAGAACCATTTGATAGCGGCATGATTGAACATCTCGATTACAACCATGTTGAAGATGTGTTCACATTCTCTTTTTCAACTGCCACATCACCCACGCAAATTTATTCCATTGAAGGCAAAGGCAGAAATGATTTGTCATTGCATACCAACGAAAAGATTTTAGGGATTCCCGACTCGTTGCTATCAAAAGGAGAAGATGCTTCATTCGCCTCACACGACGGTCTACGGGTTTCAGCGCGTTTATATTTGCCTTCCCCCAAGCTTGGATTTAAAGGCGCGCGTCCAGTGGTTTATTACATTCATGGTGGTCCACAAGGTCAAGAACGCCCAGACTTTGCTTGGTTCTCTATGCCTTTGATTCAATTCCTGACATTAAAAGGCTTCGCAGTCTTTGTTCCAAATGTGCGTGGTTCAACAGGTTATGGACTCTCCTACACCAAACATGTTGACCGTGATTGGGGCGGACAAGACAGACTCGACCACGTCCATGCTATGACAAAAGTGTTGCCAAAAGATAAACGATTAGATGTCAAACGTGCCGCAGTTGTTGGTCGTTCTTATGGCGGCTATATGACTTTGATGTTGGCAGGTATGCATCCCAATTTATGGAAAGCCTCATGCGATATGTTTGGTCCGTATGATTTGCTAACTTTCTTAGACCGTATCCCTGAAACATGGAAGCCATATTTCAAAATTGCTTTAGGTGACCCATCTAAACCAGAAGAAAAAGATTTCTTGATTCAACGTTCACCAAAATCACACTTACACAATATGTCTGCACCAATGTTGGTGATTCAAGGACGAAACGACCCGCGTGTGGTCGCGGCTGAATCAGAAGATTTAGTGCGTGAATTACAAGCCAAAGGCAAACCAATTTCATTACACATTTTTGAAGATGAAGGACATGATGTTTTGAAATACGAAAATCGTGTCACTTGTTATAACGCGATT
>DQGV01000227.1:0-3096 GCA_003524705.1 Anaerolineae bacterium
GAAGGCATTTGGGAATTGATGCCATCGGCTGAAGTTTGGCATATTGGATTGTATCGAGATGAAAAAACTTTAAAGCCTGTGGAATATTACAACAAATTGCCGATTGACCCGCGTGTTGCAGTCTGCCTCATTCTTGACCCTATGCTTGCTACTGGCGGTTCAGCCACTGCCACTGCCGACATTTTGAAAAAATGGGGCGTGAAGAAAATTAAGTATGTTGGTTTAATCGCATCGCCCGAAGGAATCAAAGCCATGCAAACGGCTCACCCTGATATTGATATTTATGTCGCGGCAATTGATAGTCACCTAAATGAAAAAGGTTATATTGTGCCAGGTCTGGGCGATGCAGGTGATAGACAGTTTGGAACGGGATAACAATGAACAATTGAAAAATAATAATTGTTCATTATCCATTTTCAATTATTATTTTTTGGAGATGAAATGATTGGTGAAATTGGTTGTTTTGCATTAATCGTAATTGCAGGGCTTATTGGTTATCTATTTTATCGCCGTAAGCAGTTAATAAATGAGTTAAAAGAATTTTATCGAGCAGGCAATTACATTAAGCGCGATAGATTACCTATCACAAACCCTTTTGTTTATGATGACATGACTTTCATCACTTCTTTGGATGGAAACCTAAAACCTGATATGCCCTACACATTGATTCTAGGAACACGAGTGACAGGCGGCGGGAAAAATATGCTTCAAAATGATTACATCGGATTTTACATTCCACCCCACGCTTCATTATCTGACGAGTGGCTTGAGCAATGGAAATCGAAAGTTGCTCAACGGGGAGACAATTGGGCAGAGCATTCTGGTGTAGAAAAAGAAGAAAAAAATTGGGGCATTATGGGTGCACCGGAACATTTACCGATTCGGGCTGTCAGAATCAATAATGGGATCTTGCTGGCATGGAATGGTCTGCATTTGAGGCATACCATTGAATCAAGGATTGAGGATGTGCTGGAGGCGTTGAATTAAGACCCTTCTAATTTTAGAACAAATATGCTAAACTGCCTTTCTAGTCAAAAAGGAGATACCAATGGCAAAAAAAGTGGAACTTAAAACCAAAAAGAACGATGCCAGCGTTAAAGACTTTCTCAATTTCATCGTAGATGAACAAAAAAGAAAAGATTCTTTTGAAATTGTAAAGATGATGGAGAAAGCCTCAAAACAAAAGCCAAAAATGTGGGGACCCAGTATTGTTGGCTTTGGAGAATATCACTACAAATATGCTAGCGGACATGAAGGTGATATGCCGATCATAGCGTTTTCTCCTCGCAAACAGAACATCACACTTTACATTATGCAACCGATAGCGGATAATCCGCTTATTCAAAAGCTTGGTAAATATAAAACAAGCAAGGCTTGTTTATATATCAACAAACTTGCTGATGTTGATAAAAATGTATTACAAGAATTAATCAACGAAGCAGCGAAAGCAGACTTGTCAAAATACGGAGGTTGAGATGGCGAAAAGTGCTGAATTAAAAACAAAAGTCAATGATGCCAGTGTGGAAAAATTTTTAAACACAGTCAAAGATGAGCAAGCGCGTAAAGATTGTTATGAAGTC
Organism: Anaerolineae bacterium; assembly: GCA_003524705.1. Next base: position 1,581 of record DQGV01000227.1, read on the forward strand.
TTGAAAATGATGGAAAGTGTCACAAAAGAAAAAGCGAAGATGTGGGGTGCAACAATCGTTGGGTTTGGAAGTTATCACTACAAATCAAAAAGTGGACGCGAAGGCGATTGGATGTTGACGGGATTCTCTCCGCGCAAACAAAACTTAACTTTATATCTCATGGGCGGTTTTGATGTAGAAAAAGATTTGTTGAAAAAATTAGGGAAATACAAAACCAGTGTGGGATGTTTATATATCAAGAAATTAGAAGATGTAGATAAAAAGGTTTTGAAAGAATTGGTGAGCGCATCAGTCAAGAGGATGAAAAAACTCTCGAAATAAGTTAAGATAAGGCACTATGCCACGTCTTTCTTTTACAACTATTCTTGTTGATAACATGGATATTGCACTTGAATTTTATGTCAAAGTGCTTGGTTTTGAAATCATCAAGCAAGACCATCATTATCCAGAATTTGTTTTGTTACAACAAGATACACATCCGATTGCATTGCACCAAGTAAAAGATTTGACACCAACAGAAAGCCGTGTGATTTTAGGCATTGAAGTAGATGATCTTGAATATTGGTTATCAGAATTAAGCAAACAAAATGTAAAGATGGTTCACAAAACGCCGCAAAAGTTTTTTGGCGGTTTGTTCGCAGGTATTTACGACCCGACAGGCAATATGCTTGAATTAATTCAGTGGGATAAAGAAGCGTGGGAAAAGTATAATGTGAAGTGAGTATGTCACTCCAAAAAGACCCTGAAAATAAAGAAGGCAAAACATTAAATCGCTTTGCAGATGTTGCCAATCAAACGATTCTTGAAGTTGGATGTGGTGAAGGGCGATTAACTTGGAAGTATGCAAAACATGCCAAACAAGTTTTTGCATTTGACCATGACCACGATGCTCTACGAGTTGCACGAGCCGATTGCCCCATAGATTTGCATAAGCAGATTCATTTTGCAAATGCGAGTGCGAGATATATTCCCTTTTCAAAAGAAAAATTTGATATTGCCATTCTGGCTTGGTCACTTTGATGTATTGAACATGAAAGCATGGTTCATGCTTTAGAAGAAATTCAGCGTGTACTAAAACCAAACGGCGTTTTGATTGACTTAAGACCACTCGAATCAAATTGGAAGGTGGAAGTTGTCTCTGCTTCGGGTTGGCAAACATGTGGAAGTTTAAGTGATTTGCCTCAGGGCGTAGCAGATGATGAGGCGGCGAATCAGGCTACAAGTGAAGTAGAGAGGCGCGGGCTTTTCATCAAAGAGAAAGAAGAAATGTTCGATTATTTTTATTATTGGGATACACCCTCTGAGATGAAAGAATTTATAGAAAGCGAGTGGGAAGATTTTGAGAAGTTAGAAGATGCTGTATATAGAAAAACACGCTCGGCTTGGGTTTCGGCAGGGGCAGATGCGCGTGTGCGAGTGCGTGTTCAAATGCTGATTACAAAATGGACAACTTGAGGAAAGCCACAGAGTACACAGAGACCTCTGAGAAAAACCTCAAAAAATCTCAGTGAACTCT
>DQGV01000227.1:3278-3536 GCA_003524705.1 Anaerolineae bacterium
TGGATTTCAGGTAAAATGAATAAAAACACTGCGTGGATGGAAAATGAAAATCAAAATCTTACATAATCCTTATTCAAATCGTTGGAATTCACAAAAGCGTTGGGGCGAAGCCGAAAGTGCCTTGCGTGCGGCTGGTGTTGATTTTGATTTATCGGTCTCGGAACATACTGACCATCTTATCTCTTTGGCGGCGGAAGCAGTGCAACAAGGTTATAAGACTTTGATTGTTGCGGGTGGTGATGGTTCGATTGGTGAAGT